>JBEBDG010000032.1:0-14180 GCA_041157165.1 Bacteroidota bacterium | reverse complement strand
TCGATCAATTGGCGGAATCATTTTATCAACAGACAAAAGAGATCAAAGAAGCTAATATCCAATTTCTTCCACCACCAGCAGTACCTGGATTTGGAAATGCCTCTGGATTTGAATTCCGAATTCAAGACAGAACGGGTACAGGTGATTTAAAAAAATTGTCAGCTGTTACGAATCAATTTGCCTCTTTATTGAATAAACTTCCCGAAATCCAAAATACTTTTTCAAGCTTCGACCCGAACTTCCCTCAATTTATGATTGAAGTTGACCAAGATGCAGCAGCTCAAAAAGGGGTAGACATCCAATCCGCAATGGATAATTTACAAACCTTATTAGGTAGTTTTTATGCAACAAACTTTATAAGATACGGACAAATGTACAAGGTTATGGTTCAATCGCACCCCAACTATCGAATACACCCTGATGATGTCCTTCGTTTTCACACCAAAAACAATAAAGGTGAAATGGTTCCTTATAGCTCTTTTATCAGGATCAATAAGGTATTTGGACCTGAACAGGTAACTCGATTTAATATGTTTACTTCAGCGATGGTTAATGGTG
Source organism: Bacteroidota bacterium (assembly GCA_041157165.1). GTDB lineage: Bacteria > Bacteroidota > Bacteroidia > Cytophagales > Spirosomataceae > Sandaracinomonas. Next base: position 13,622 of record JBEBDG010000032.1, on the reverse strand, counting down.
AGCCTGCACCTGGTTTTAGTTCCGGCACCGCCTTAGAAACTATTAAATTCGCTGCAACCAAACACTTACCAAAGGGGTACACCATCGAATGGTCTGGAATGACACGAGAAGAAAATTTAGCAGGAAACCAAACAGTTTTCATTTTTGGAATCTGTCTTTTGTTTATATATCTATTGCTTTCAGCTCAGTATGAATCCTTTTTATTGCCATTTCCAATCTTACTATTTCTACCAATAGGAGCAATGGGAACCTATTTGTTTTTATTAATTTTTGGTTTACAAAACAATATTTATGCCCAAGTTGCCTTAGTCATGCTGATTGGTTTATTAGGTAAAAATGCCATTTTGATTATTGAATTTGCCATACAAAAACAAAAATCTGGACTTTCGGTTTTTGAAGCAGCCAAACAAGGAGCTTTGACCCGACTTCGCCCAATCCTAATGACCTCGTTTGCTTTTATTGCTGGACTTATCCCATTAATGTTGGCTAATGGAGCTGGAGCAATCGGAAATAGAACCATAGGTAGTGCTTCAGCAGGCGGAATGTTAATTGGAACCATCGGCGGTTTATTACTGATTCCATGTTTATATGTTATTTTTCAAGGATTATTAAATAAAAAAAGAAATGAAGCTTAAAGGAATAATATACAGTATTGGGATGCTGATTTTCCTATTTTTTACCTCTTGTAAGGTTCAAATAGGAAATAATGACTTACAAAAAACGATCAAAGAATTAAAAGACAGCAGTGTAGTACAAAATCCCATCAAAAAAATTTGGGCGAATGATCCCTTTTTGATAGCATTAATTGATTCTGTTTTAACAAGGAATACAGCCTTCCAATTAGAATACCAACAAATACAAATTGCGAAAGAGCAATTTGTCATGAGTGCGAGCCAATTAAAACCATTTTCATCCTTGCAGTTCAATCCAAGTATTCGAAAATTTGGCAAATACACGATGGACGGAGTGGGAAACTACGACACACAGTTTTCACCCAACATAACTCCTTCAATGCGAATTCCAGAACATTTACCGGATGTACCTATTGGTTTACAAACTAATTGGGAATGGGATATATGGGGAAAGTTAAACACCAGAAAAAAAGCGCAAGCGCTAAGATTTATAAGTAGTGAGGAAGGATACAATTGGATTAAAACACAATTAGTCGCCAAAACAGCTATTTATTATGGCGAATTGGTTGCATTAGATAGAGAATTAGAAATTCTAAAATCAAATATTGAAATTCAACGAAAAGCTGTAGAATTAGTAAAGATTCAAAAAGAAGCTGGAGTTGTAAATGAAATGGCAGTATTGCAGTTAGAGGCGCAATTAGAAAATTCAAGAGCCCAAGTGAGTGTATTACTTAGTGAAATCATTTCCATCGAAAATAATATTAGACAATTGTTAAACAACCGAAATTTTGAAATAAAACGGACATTAATGCCAATTGATACCGATTTTTCAAAAGAATACCGAACTATTCATTTAGATTATTTAACTCAAAGACCTGATGTGAAACAAGCACAGTTGAATATTGAAGCCCATTTACTTGACAGAGAGGCAGCCAAATTAGCCTTAAAACCCAGTTTGATCTTTTCTAATTTTATTGGAGTACAAGGATTTCAACCCCAATATTTATTTCAATTACCCGCTTCATTGAGTTACAATTTAATCGGAAATTTAAGCAAACCACTTATCAACAGAAATGCTTTAAAAGCAGAAATACGTATCGCAGAAAGTAAATTAAAATCTTCTGAAATCACATATTTGCAAACCTTAAATAATGCATTTTTGGAATGGGATTCAAACATCAGAGGTCTCGATTTAATGAATGAGCAAATTAAACATAAGTCAAAAGAAGTAGAATTAAATATCAATGCCATTCAAACTGTTGCAGATTTATTCCAAACAAATAAGGCAAATTATCTTGAAATTTTAACTGCCCAACAAAATACACTTAAATCAGAATTAGACCTTTTAGAAATTTATAAAAACAGATGGATTTATAGTGTACAACTTTACAAAATTCTTGGAGGAAATTAAGATATCAGTTATCTGATAAAATTGTATTTATCAGATAACTAATTTGAATATTCAAAGAAGAATTGTTTCTTTGTTATGTAATTCGCGATTACATATTGTATCACTTAAATACCTAACCAAAATGAAAACAATTCCATTAAATTTTATGGATTTGGAAGCAGTAGAGCTGACTTTCAATGAATTAATCCACATCGAAGGAGGTGGATTCTGGAAAACTGTTGGATACATTGTTGGCGCATTAGCTGTTGTGGCTATCGCTTATTATGCGCCCGTTGTATTAGCCTTAATTAATTAATTTTCACCCTAACCATTAATTACCATGAACAAGAAAATCGTATTTGAATTAGAAGGCTTATGCCCAATGTCTACTGAAGAGCTTACCCAGACCTTTGGAGGAGGCTGGTGGACAGATTTTAAAGAAGGCTTCAAAGAAGGCTGGAATTGGGCCAAAGGAGCAATTGGCGAAATTGCGGCTATTTTTGTTATCGCAGGAAAAATTAGAAATTCCCAATAATTAAAAACATAAATGGTGGGTATACCCACCATTTTTAACTTTTATACAATGAAAATTAAACGATTTAACTCAATTATAGCCATACTCTTTTGTACTCATTTTTTATATGCCCAATCCACCATTTCTGGAGTCATTAAAGACGAAGAAAGCCAATTGAACATCCCAAATACCTCCATTCAATTAGGAAAAAGAGGAATTATCACTGATAATCAGGGTAAATTTCAATTAACGGTTCGAGAAACAGATTGGGAACAAAATTTAAATTTAAAAATTAGTAGTGTAGGGTATCATTCGATTCATATTCCAATCAAATCCTTTAAAAATGAATCCACCATTCTCCTTAAACCCCAATCAAAGAGTCTTCAAAATGTTATTGTAAACTCCAGTGCGCGAGATCTGGTTAAACAAGCGATTGAGGCAATTCCAAAAAATTACCCTCAAAGGAAATTTATTTTAATTGGCAATTCCATAGAAACCAATTGTAGAACTAAAATTGATACAGTTTACCAGTTGGCCTTTCGTACAAAGACCTTATTATCCTATCATGAGGGAGAAAATAAATCAAGTCAAGTACAATTAATCCACTATTCCAAAAAAGGAAAACCCATTCCAGATTCGACAAAGTATATTCATTGGAAAAACGATGGTAAAGTTGTTGAACTATTTGACCTTGTACATTCCCAACAATACTTTCTAGATCCTAGAAAATTAAAAGACTATTCCTACGAATTAATAGATTTGGTTTCCATCAATAATCGAGAGACCTACAAAATTAAATTTCTTTTAAAAGCAAAGCCTGAAAATTATGAAGGATTAATATTTATTGATGAAGAAAGTTTTGCAATTGTAGGTTTCGAGTTTAATGTGGCAAGTTTTATATTTAAAAACAATCCAGAAAAAAAAGAAGAAACATCCTTATCGGAAGGTAAAGTCACCTATAAAAAGGTAGATAATTTTTGGATTCTTAATCAAGTAGAATATTCAAAATACGCTAAAATCAGAAGTATACCAGGGTATGCAAAATTAAGCTACCAAACCATTGATTTGGATACCATCAACAATACACTTTTTTTAAATTATAAAAATAGATTAACAAGAGATATAATGATGGAACGATTGGATTCGGAATTTGGAGTTCCAAGGATTGATTCATTGATAATAGGATTAGAAAATAAAAATTCAACCCTGATACCTCATTCAGCACTAAAAAGAAAATTCTACTCTACTGGGAAATTTAAATTGGGTATTTCACTTCCTTTTTTTACACCTAATTTAAAGGATGAACAAATTGCTTGGCAAAATTATTTAGGTTCAAAAAGATATGAAACTTCTATTTTCACAACACCTATTTTACAATATGGAATTAGTATGGAAACTAAATATTTAGGGTTTTCTATTTCGAAATCCATCGGAATACCTTTTTGGGGAAATAGTTATGGCGGAAACTCAATGTCCATTTTTAAATCTTTTCAATTCAATCGAAAGGGGAGATCTCTTTACCTAAAACCATCTATAGGTAGAGATAAAATAATTTCATATTCAAAATTAGAATCATTTACTCCCAACCAAAATTTACAGGAAAAAGAAAATTTACAAAATGAATTTTACGATGCGAAACATCTAAATACATTGTATGGATACCACTTAGGGATGGCATTAGGTATTCATCTTACCCGATCCAAACAAATTGAAATTGGTTTCAAATACCACATGATCAATCATTGGGAGGAAGAATTACATTTAATTAAATCAACTAATCATTTTTTCCAAAACTTATTCAATTTAAATGCAAAAACCATCCAATTGCCCTTTTCGACTATCTACAATGTACCTAACCAAATTAATTACTCTTTAAGCTATCAATTTTAACATGGAAAATAACCCAAGAAATTTAGTTGACTACATTCAAGACCTTTCTCAAAAGATAATTGACAAATACCATGATGAAGAATACCAAATAGAGGTAGATTTTAGCGGATCCATTCAAATTAAAGGTATTCGTTTTTTATGTCAGTATTCTACCAATGAATTGGAAAATATTCTGCCACTCATCTTTGAAAGAGGTTCCAAGCAGGCAGGAAATAAACTCAACCTACTGCTCAAACAATACCAAGAACAAATAAAAAAAGGGTAGGTTAAAACCTACCCTTTTTAACATTTTATTTCACAATATTATTTTGATGCACTTGGAGGTGCTAACAAATTAAAGAATTGATCCAATTTTGGAGTAACAATAATCTCCGTTCTACGGTTGTTCTTACGACCTGCACGGCTATTGTTATTCGCCTGAGGTTCAAACTCTCCACGACCACCAGCTGTCATACGCTCAGGATCTACGTCAAATTTGGTTTGTAATAAACGTACAACAGATGTAGCACGTTTTGCACTTAAATCCCAGTTATCCTTGATACAATCTGTAGAAATTGGTACACTATCCGTATGACCTTCAACTAAAATATCTAAGTCTTTGTGATCATTGATTACTTTTGCAACTTTAGCCAACACAGCCTCAGCTTTATTGGAAACCACAGCAGATCCTGAAGCAAACATCAACTTATCAGAAATTGAAATATATACTACACCTTTCTTTACTTCAATTGTTACATCTTCATCATTCACATCAGCCAATGAACGTTTTAAATTCATAACCAATGATAAATTAACTGAATCTTTACGCTGAATAGATGAATTCAAATCCTTAATGTATTTTCCTTGCTCATTCAAGGCATCTAAAGACTTGCGAATACTTTCAGCCCCCGATTTATTGATAACTGATAAATCAGAAAGACGGTCTAACAAATTCGTATTAGTTCTCTTTAAATAATCCAATTGCTCTTGCAAAGACTTTAATTGACCATTTTTAGCTTCTAAATCAGCATCACGCTTCTTGATTTCACCTTGCAAACTAGCGGTAAGTGATTGACAATCCGCTAAGTCAGCTTTTGCCTTACCTAATGATTGATCACTCTTTGCTTGCAATTCAGTTAATTGAGATTGCAAATCTGCAATCTTCTTCTTACTTGCGCAGGAAAAAATAAATGGTACGAGCGCAAACACTAAAAGTAGTTTTTTCATAATATTTAATTAGTCTTTTGTTGGAGTAAATATATTACTTACAATTAATCTTGCAAAAGTATAAATCTAAAAATTAATTTTTATCCTTATTTGAAAAAAAAATTAAAATAAATACATATTTTTCTCAATTGTTGCTTCTGCCACTCGCCTACGAGCCTCCAATAAGTTCATTGGATCTATTTTGGTAAATCGTTTTAAACCCATTAACAACACATTTAACTCATCTCCTTTGGCAAATCCTTGAATAATTTCTTTTCCGGAGGATGCTACTTTATCCACCGTTTGATGTAAATAAACCAATGCACAATCTTTTGCAATCACGTGTTTGTCTTCCCCATCTTTCAAAATCAACTTTTCTACACGTACAAGGGTAGACTCAGCTACATATATTTCAATCATCATGTCCGCAACATGCATTAAAATTTCTTGTTGCTCTTCAATAGCCGTTGTAAATTTTTGCAAGGCTGCACCCGAAGCTAATAGTGTTGCCTTTTTTAAATTTTCAAGCACCATTCGCTCTTTACCAAAAACTCCCTCTGGAACCTGAATTGAGAAATTAGGAACACCCAAAATTTCCTTTCCAACAGCAAGTGCCGGACTCATGATATCCAATTCTCCCTTCAAAGCTCGTTTCAACAAGGTGCCAACTGCTAATAAGCGATTGATTTCATTCGTTCCTTCAAATATTCGATTGATTCTTGCGTCCCGATAAGCCCGATCCATTGGCGCTTCAGCTGAAAATCCCATTCCTCCATATACCTGTACCCCTTCATCTACTAAAAAATCTAACACCTCTGATGCATGCACCTTCATAATGGCGCATTCAATAGCAAATTGCTCAACTCCTTTTAATTTTGCCTCCGCATCATTCATTCCACCCTCTTTCAAACTTTTAATAGCATCATCAATATTTTGCCCGGCTCTGTAACATGCCGACTCTGAGGCAAAAGTACGGATGGTCATTTCTGCTATTTTATGCTTAATGGCACCAAATTCGTGCAATGACTTCCCAAATTGTTTCCGATCTGCCGCATAGCGTACGGTTTGGTCTATCACACGTTTTCCAGCACCAATTACAGCAGCAGCTAATTTAATCCGACCAATATTCAAAATATTAACAGCAATTTTAAAGCCCCCCTCTCGCTTGTATAACAAATTTTCTACAGGTACAGCACAATCGGTAAAGAATATCTGACGAGTTGAACTTCCTTTAATCCCCATTTTACGTTCCTCCTCATTCATGGTAATACCAGCAAATTCCTTTTCCACAATAAAGGCAGTCAAATTTTTATCATCCTCTATTTTGGCAAAAACAATAAATACATCCGCAAAACCTCCATTTGTTATCCACATTTTTTGGCCTGTCAGTAAATAGTGAGTGCCTTTTTCATTGAGTTTAGCTTTTGTTTTTGCTGCATTTGCATCCGATCCAGAATCTGGTTCAGTCAAACAATAAGCAGCTTTCCATTCACCATTTGCCAATTTAGGAAGGTATTTATTTTTTTGCGATTCCGTTCCATAATACAAAATTGGTAAAGTACCAATACCCGTATGTGCAGACAATGCCACAGCAAATGAGTGTCCGGAACCACAAGCCTCTGCCACCAGCATAGAAGTATTAAAATCCATTCCAAAGCCTCCAAACTCTTCAGGTACTGAAGTACCCAATAATCCAAGTTCTCCTGCCTTATCCAATAAGCCTACCATTATCGACGTATCTTTTGCCTGATCAATTTCCTCCAATCGAGGCAATACTTCTGTTCGAACAAAATCCAAACAAGTTTGTTCAATCATTTTTTGTTCTTCTGTAAACTCTTCTGGAATAAATAATTCAGTTGGGTATAGTGGTCGAATTAAAAATTCTCCTCCTTTGAATGCTGATGAAACTTCCATTTTATTTTTTAATTTGCTTTTGAATCCCTTCTAACATCAATTTTGAATCTTCCTCTAAAATCTGATTGACCGAACCAATCACATCGAAAAAGATTTCTAACTTCTCTTGTGGTACGCGCTGTCGAATCAACTCATTAAATAAAAGAACTCCTTGCTTGGCCTGATCCCTCTTCTCCTTTCCCTTTTCTGTCAAAAATATCTTTACAATACGTTTGTCTTCATAATTGGCCTCCCTTCTAATCCATTTTTTATCTTCCAAACTCTTCAGCATTCGAGTCAAACTTCTAACTTCAAGGCCAAGAGCTGGAGCAATTTTAGTTGCCGGTGTACCTTCTTTATCGATATGTAATAAAACAAAACCAATGGCCATTGTCATATCAAAATGAGCGGCATATGTATTGTACATTCTTGAAATGGCATACCAACTTGTCTTAATTTGAAAATCAATGGTGTTTTCTGCTTTCATTCGTCAACGATATAATTTTAAAATTAGTATGCTTGCATACGTTTTGTAAATTTGAAACAAAAAAAAATAGGATGCAAATTGTTGCATCCTATTTCTTTAAAATTATGGTGGGCAATTTAAATCCCTTTTATAAATAATTAATTAACTCCTTCAGCTAAAATCAACACACGATTATTCAAAACCTCGACAACCCCGCCTTCAATTTGAAAAACCTCCTTGTCTGCTGATAATTCACCAGAAGCCAAAGTACTAACCAAGGCTGCGTGATCATTTAAAACTTGAAAAGAACCATTTACACCCGGTAAAGTTACCACCGAAGCCTCTCCGGAAAAAACTTTACGATCTGGGGTTATAATTTCTACAAACATATTAAATTTATTTTGCTGCCTCTGCGATTAATTTTTCTCCTTTTTCAACTGCATCCTCAATCGTTCCTACTAAGTTGAAAGCTGCTTCAGGTAAATGATCATATTCACCATCGATGATTGCATTGAATCCTTTGATGGTATCGTTGATATCTACCAATACCCCTTTCAAACCAGTAAATTGCTCAGCAACGAAGAATGGTTGAGACAAGAAACGTTGAACACGACGAGCGCGAGAAACGACTAATTTATCTTCTTCAGATAATTCGTCCAAACCTAGAATAGCAATAATATCTTGTAATTCTTTATAACGTTGCAATATTTCCTTCACACGCTGTGCAGTACCGTAATGTGCTTCTCCTAATACTTCAGCAGATAAAATTCTAGAAGATGAATCCAATGGATCCACGGCCGGATAAATACCTAATTCAGCAATTTTACGAGAAAGTACAGTAGTAGCATCTAAGTGGGCAAACGTAGTTGCGGGAGCCGGATCCGTTAAGTCATCAGCAGGTACGTAAACCGCTTGAACGGAAGTAATTGAACCACGCTTTGTAGAAGTAATACGCTCTTGCATTGCTCCCATTTCCGTTGCCAAGGTTGGTTGGTAACCTACCGCCGAAGGCATACGACCCAACAAGGCAGAAACCTCTGAACCAGCTTGCGTAAAACGGAAAATATTATCAATAAAGAATAAGATATCACGACCTTGTCCTTCTCCATCACCATCACGGAAATATTCTGCTACTGTTAATCCTGATAAAGCCACACGAGCACGTGCTCCTGGAGGTTCGTTCATTTGACCGAACACTAAAGTTGCCTGTGATTTTGCTAATTCTGCATTGTCTACTTTCGACAAATCCCATTGTCCTGCTTCCATTGCATGCTTAAACTCCTCACCATATTTGATAACGCCAGACTCAATCATCTCACGCAATAAATCATTTCCTTCACGAGTACGCTCTCCAACACCTGCAAATACCGAAAGACCTTCATATGCCTTTGCAATGTTGTTGATCAACTCCATGATTAATACGGTTTTACCAACACCCGCACCACCAAACAAACCAATCTTACCACCTTTTACATACGGTGCCAATAAGTCAATTACCTTGATACCTGTAAACAATACCTCAGTAGTGGTTGCCAACTCCTCGAATTTAGGAGCAGAACGGTGAATAGGCAAACCTTTATCAGATTTTGGTTGAGAAATACCATCAATGGCTTCACCTACTACATTAAATAAACGTCCCTTGATTCCTTCACCTGTTGGCATCGTCATTGGAGAACCTTTGTCCACTACTTCTTGACCTCTCTGAAGTCCTTCTGTACCTTCCATCGCAATCGTTCTTACGCGATCTTCTCCTAAATGCTGCTGAACTTCAAGGATTAATTCTTGTCCGTTTGATTTAATTACTGCAAGGGCGTTCAAGATTGCTGGTAAGTGAGATCCTTCTCCTTCAAAACTTACGTCAACTACTGGACCAATTACCTGTGCAACTTTCCCTTTATTTACTAGGTTTGCCATTTGAAAATTTAATTTGCTAGCTAAAAACTATGATTAAAATATTTCTTCTCGAATACAAAGCGCATTCGGAACGCAAAATTAGTGGGTTAAAGCCAAAATGCAAAATAAGATTTTGTATTTTTTTGTTATTTTTTGCCAAATTGGGGCAAAATATTTGAATGAATTAAAGTTTAACCGAAATTCGAATAAAATTTACCACTCTTCTTATTTGTATTTAAACTTATGGACAATAAATCAGAACTTTCCATCTACTTCTTTCTTTTGGGTGCAGTGTTGTGCCTTTTGCCCATTTTGTGTTTACCTTGGATGCCGTCTTTCGGTATTTCGCTAGAAACAGCGAGTGAACTCATCCCTTCCATGGCAAAAGTTGACCACAACCAAAGTATCCAGTTAGAAATGCCTGTTTATCTGATTAGACAATCCTTCCTACCCTTCTTTACAAATTTAAATCCTTTATTCACCCACATTTTTTCATGGTGTAGCCTAATCGGAATACTTATTTTTACTTATGGCATCAAAAAATGGGCCAAAATAAATAATATACAATTTTATATCGGACTATCCATCTGGTTAATCTTAGCTTTATTGAAGACTCTACCTTCCAACTTCAGCTCTACAAATCTAATCCCTTTTACCTCCTATTTAATTCCGCTTAACTATACCCTTTTTATTAGTTTTCTCTTTCTCATCATTTTGTCTATCTTATCTTCCCAGACCATCCCGCATTTGATTTTACAGTTTGGCAGAAGAAAAACGTATCCACAAACAAAAAAGACCTTCTTAATTTTATATATTTTTTATGTATTTGATTTACTTTGGGGTCTATACCAACAACAGGCAGGCGATGCATTAAATAACCATTTTATGCTCTCTTTTTTGTGTTTGCATTGGGCTATTTTTTGGTTTCAAATTGTTAGCAACCCCATTCTTGAGAAACAAAAATTACTCTTCTTGGGAATTTATATGCTTGCCATACCAGCATTGCTATGGTTTTATTTTCATCAGAATGATCCCGCAATTCGATTTGTTTATGAATGGAATTTTCGGTGCATGTTAATAATGGGAGTTTTATTTCCAGCTTTCATTTATTCGAATTTTAAAGAAATATTTTCCCACAATTTAGCCTTACACTCGGTTGTATTTAAAGCACATCGTATCAAATTATTTTTGTATCAATCAGGAGTTTTAATCATCGGATTAGCTTGGGTATTTGCCAAAAATGCTACCTTATATCATGTGTTATTGGCAGGCTACTACAACCAAGTGGGCGACATCGAATCCTTAGAAAAAAAGCCCCAAATAGCACGAATTTCCTATCAAATGGCACAAGGAAACAGTCGACTCAATCTAAAAAGCAATTTTGAATTAGCACGATTGAGCTCAACTGATGAAGAAAAAGCCCAATACTTGTCATACACCTTAAGTAAACGCGCCCACCCCTTCACTTATTTAAGTTTGGGTAATATTTATAAAGACAATGACCATCCTTTTCAAGCATTATTCACTTTTGAAGAGGGTTTTGAAAAATTTCCAGAATCTGCAGAGCTCGCAAACGCCATTGCTATCCAGTACGAAAAACTAAATGAAGCTCAAAAGTCGAAGGAATATTTTGAAAAAGCAGCCCAATTAGCTCCAGATAATGCCAGCATTCAATCGAATCTACTGTATGCAATGGCCCAAGAAACCATTCTTAAGAAAAAAATTCCAACAGGATTCGAACATGACTTGGCCTACCAAAGCAATCGGATGGCTTTGTATTTGTTACATCAACAAAATCCAGATTTTGAGCCTGTTAAAGAATTTCAAATGGCTCATCATGTACAAAATTTCGCTTATTTGTACAATTCTCAATTGTTATTTAAAGGAAAGGCCATTAAACAAAACATGGTCAAATTGCTCCAAAACGAAGCTATAATTTCTACCTTTCCCGAGATACATTTGTTAGATGCTTGGCAAGCTTATTTTGAAGGTAAGCGATTAGCTGCACTACAAAAAATCAGCTTTTTGAAAGAAACCTATGCAGGCAAAGATGCGAATCCGTACGAACAAGTATTCTATTTTTGGCACAACACCTTAAATGAACCCATCAAGTCTCTTGAATCCCTAAAAACTACACCGGAACAACTTTTAGAAAAGTTCCCATTTTCAGTTGAACTTCAAAACAAATACTTCCCCATCCTAAATGCGCAGAAAAAGGAAAAAATAGCCTATGATTACGCTTTGGCTGCTATTCAATTCAACCCGAATAAAGCAGAATTATATCCAAACTATATTTTGCAGGCCATTCAAATGAGTGAACTAGAATATGCAAAAGAGGCAATGGAGAAATTGAAAGAATTGGATTCCAAATTGTATCTAGTTTACCTGAGCCAATTTGAAAAAAAGAAAAAGGAATTAGCAATACAAAGGTCACTCTGGTAAATTATTTGCAATTCCACAAAATTCAACTTAACTTTGCCGTATATTATGGCTGATGGAGTAAATGGTTCTTTCAGCAGCCATCAACTAAATGAACCAACTCTTATGAATCAAAAAATTCGCATTAAGTTGAAGTCGTTCGACCATACATTGGTTGACAAATCAGCTGAAAAAATCGTGAAAGCCGTGAAGGCTACAGATGCATTGGTTTCAGGACCAATCCCTCTTCCAACAAAAATCGAAAAGTTTACTGTTTTGCGTTCACCACACGTGAACAAAAAAGCACGTGAGCAATTCCAATTATGTACGTACAAGCGTCTAATTGACATCTTCTCGTCTTCTGCTAAAACAGTTGATGCCTTGATGAAGTTGGAATTACCTTCAGGTGTTGATGTAGAAATCAAAGTTTAGTTTTTTGTTTCTACAAAAAAATGAAGCCATCCGTCATCCGACGAATGGCTTTTTTTATTTATTCAAATGATAAACCGGCGCCTGCTCCCAATCTACTTCACGCTCCGCCTGCAACAAATCAATCATTGGAAAAGCATCAATTATAGCCTCTAGTTTATCCATTGCAGCACTTAAACCATAATACGACTTAAATTGTCGAATCTTACTTAATCCAGGTACCATGGGCTGATGCGCATCAAAATCACGAGGATGAAAATAGGTCATTATGTACTCGCTTCTCGACCAAAAATGCTTCAAAACTGGCAATGGCAATAACCTGAAATAGCCTCCTCCAGAAAAGACCAACGACTTCCCAAAAACACTCGCCAAATTGATCGGAAACTCCTTCAATCGAGCACCGCCTAAATCGACCCAAGAAGGCTGCGCCGTTGGAAAATCTTCAAATCCACCATGTGCCCTTTTAGCCGGGAAAACCGAACAATCAATTTCAATACCGTGCGCTACCAAGGCCTCAAACACCCACTTGTTCGATTGCATCAAGGAAAATCCAGGTGCTCTGTAACTGCGTACTTTCTTGCCTATAACATCTTCTAAGGTTTGAATCGATTGACTTAAATCTGCCGCAAAGACTTTTTTATCTTGCTCATAGGCTAACTGATGTATATGCGAATGCGTACCAATTTCATAGCCTGCTGCATCAATTTTTCGAATTACCTCCGGATATTTTTCGGCCACCCAACCCAAACAAAAAAAAGTGGCTTTCACTTTTTTTCGGTCCAATAAATCCAAAATTCGGTCACAATTGGCATGAATTCTGCTTTCAAACTTATTCCATTCCGCCTCTGACCTGGTATCGGCGTGATCCAAGATGTGAAACCATTCTTCAATATCAAAGGTTAGAATATGCAT
>JBEBDG010000031.1:0-14269 GCA_041157165.1 Bacteroidota bacterium | reverse complement strand
GCGCATTGACAACAACATATAAACTATTGAATGCATACAACATCCCATGAGCATTTCCAATACCTAAGGTGTCCACCCCTTTACCAAATTTTAATTTCTCTATTTGAGGCTTTTCATTAGAACCTACTGGGCCTAATGTAAGGCGATATAAACCACCATATTGGTCGGAACAGATTAGTCGACCTTTATTATCAAAAGTCATTGAAACCCATGAGCCGATGCCCATATCAGAAGGGCTTATTAGATGTTCTATTTTAAATCCTTGTTGCAATCGAATTTTATCGATTTTAGGATTTCCACCTTCTACAACTGCCGGTTCAAAAGTATACAAAGCTCTATAGGAAGCCGAACCTAAGAAAAGGATCGCTACTATGGCAATTAAAACTTTACTGATGCTTTTCATAATGAATAGGTTATTTTAATTTTTTTAAACGAATATTTTTGTACTCAACCTTCATAGGAGGGCCAACGTGAACTTGAACACCAATAAAACCCTCTTTTTTACCATTGATTTCATCCAAATCTGTAACATCGCTCATTAGCACTCCATTTACAAAATGTTGTAAACGATTCCCCTTAGCGATAATATGTATTTCATTCCAATCTTCAGATTTAATATGTGTTTTTAAAGAGTCCATATGGCCTAAAGAGCCATTTACTTTTCTGTCAAGCCATGCATTTCTCTGTGATTTACTTCTGACATTGTTATATAATTCTTTGTCGGTTTGTTCGTTTACAGTCACAATTTCTCCTCTGTAAGCAAGTGTTGTCCTTCCTCTTTCTTCATAATTTTGACCAGTAAAACGATTTGCACCATCGATATCTGCTTGGTATCCTCTCATTCCTAAAGGCAAATCTGGTAATAATTCAACAGAACGATAATTGATACCTGTATTTCCTTGTTTTGTTATTTTTACTTCACACTTTAATTCGAAATCTGCAGGTTGTTCTTTGCGATAAATAATAAATGTATTTCTTTTTAAAACTGTTTCAGGAGTTATTTCTCCAACAATAGAACCATTTTCTACTCTCCAATAAGTGGGATCCCCTTCCCAACCGTCTAATGATTTCCCATCAAATATTTTTTTAAAACCTTTTTCTGAAGTAGAAGGTTTTTCCCCAGGCGAATAACTAAATAAAATCAAAGAGGCACAAACCCCTATGATACCAAAAAATATATTTTTCATAGTAAATAGTTTAAGGAACTAATTTATAATTTTTTAGATAAAAATTTGTCCTTTTTTAAAAATTATAGCCGCGAATATTCGCGGCTATAATAAGGAATAACAAATTTTACTTGGTAATATTAGGATTCAATGCTGCTTCATCTGCAGGCATTGGATAATATTTTTCTATCACAGAAAATGAATTACTGCGAAGTGTATAACCTTTTTGATAATAATAGGAAAAAGGATTTGCTTTAATTTCCGCACCATAGGCAGTGATAACTGCTTTGTAAGTATCTGTACGTACAAGGTCATGCCAGCGCTTATTTTCAAATGCTAATTCAACACGACGTTCTTTCATTAATGCATCACGGAAACTAGCTTGGTCTTTTGCTGTTGTTTCAGGCAAACCAGCACGCTTACGAACTAAGTTCATATAGGTTGCAGCTTCTGATGTTTTTCCTTGTTCATTCAAGGCTTCAGCTAAAAATAATAGAACCTCTGAGTATCTATAAACCGGCCAATTCATTCCATGGTTACCATTTAAGGCATGCGTTTTCATGAATTTTTTGATAATAGGATACGTTTTTCCTTCCCATAGGGTAGTAGAACACGTGATATAGCCAACAGAGGCACTTTTACGCAAATCGCCTTCTTCGTAGGCAGCGATAACATTCGGTGTAGGAATATTGTTTCCTTCACCGGTCTGCGGCTGAGGGTTAGAAGTTCCCGATAATGTTTTCAATTCAGATTCTATCATCGGACGAGGCAAGAAATTATACATGAAGGTTCCATTGTAACCGTTCGATCCTTCTTGGAACTGAACTTCAAAGACACTTTCTGAATTGTTTTTATTACCTGTGCTGGTAGAAAACACGTTGTTGTAATCAGGGATTAAAGAATATCCACCATCACCTACAACCTCGCGTAATAATTTTTCAGCACTTGGCCAATCCTTTTTAATAATATAAAGGTTTGCCAAAACTGTTTTTGCTGCACCTGAAGTTGCACGACCTGGTTCTTGCGTTGCCTTTGATTTCAAAGAACCCGCTGCAGCAGTTAAATCACCAATGATGATTTTTTCTAGATCAGCTGCTTGTCCAAGAGGGGCCGCTGCTGCTTCTCTGGTTGTCACTGGAGTCAATTGTAAAGGTGCTTTATTGAAGTAACGATATAATTCAAAATAAGCAAATCCTCTTAAGAATTGAGCTTGGCCTTTTAAGTTTGCCTTTACGGTGGCATCAAAATCAGCCTTATCAATTAAGGCAAGTACTTGATTTGCTCTTGCGATAATTAAAAAATCTTGACGATATTGATTCAAAACGTGCGTATTGGTTGTTAATCCATTGGAAACCGGAATGGAGAAATCTGCCAAATCTTCTTGTTGCTCAGTAGCACCAAATGCTGTATTACGTGCGTAATACGTATTGTCTGAGTGCATTTCTGACAATAACCAAGAGCGGTCATTGTATATTGTTCTCAATGGAACATAACATGCGTTGACAGCCTGTTCAAAATCAGCTTGTGTTTTGAAAAAGGTCACCGAACTTAAATTGGTTTCAGGAGTTATATCCAAGAAACTCTCTGTGCAGCCCATTAAACCTAGAGCTAACAAACAGCTTATAATTAATTTATTTTTCATTTTTTCTAATATATACGTGATTGTCTACCTAATTAAAAATTGAAATTGGCTCCAACTGTGAACGTACGTGGAACTGGGAAACTTGAAAAGTCAATACCCGGACTTAAATTTCCACCATCTCCTTGTCCGTTTCCTTGAGAACTAACCTCTGGATTTTGACCTCCCCAATAATTAGTAAAAATATATGCTTGTTGACATGATGCATACACACGAAGCGACTTATATACTTTAGACGGTTTGGTAAATGTGTAGCCTAAAGTGATGTTTTTAATAGTAAAGAAAGATGCATCTGCAACAAATCTTGAATTAATCCAGTCACGCTCAATACCGGTTACGTTACCACCTCCAACAGTTGTACCATATTTACCTAAGCCAGGATTTGATTCTGATCTCCAACGATTAGCAACCTCTTTCAAAAGGTTAAATGGACCATCCAAATTAGCAGTTGAATAAATATGACGAACCAATAATTGGTTGCCATAAGACCCAGATCCTATGATGTTGAAATCCCAATTCTTGTAAGTAACATTATTAGTGATACCATAAATGAAATCTGGGAAAGGATTACCCATGATCACACGGTCATCGAAGTTACCACCATTTGTAATTACTCCATCTCCATTTGCATCAAATAATTTGATTGTTCCTGGGAATGAACGGCCTGGAACTTTAGGACTTGCGTCTACATCTGCTTGGTTTTTATACATCCCTTGAGAGATAAATCCGTAGAATTGGCCAACTGGGTAACCAACCTTTGTGATATGGAATGTTCCATACACACGATCAATTCCAGGTGCTAAGGCAACAACCACATTACGGTTGAAAGAGATGTTTGCGTTAGTTGACCACTTCACTGCTCCAACTGTATTTTTAGTATTTACACTAAATTCATGTCCCCAGAATTTAATTTCACCAATGTTGTCATTGAAATTACCAAATCCTGATTCTTGAGCAATCTGAACTGAATATAATAAGTTGGTTGTATTTTTCAAATAGTAATCATAAGTAAAATTCACTCGATCATTCCAAAGATTCAAATCCAATCCTAGGTCTAATTGACGTGTTTTTTCCCATCCTAAATTAGGGTTAGCTAGGGTTGAAACGGCTGCACCTGGTGCTACTGTATTTCCAAAAACACCATTAACCGTATTATTAATCAATGCATATTGTGTGTAGTTACCAATGTTATTGTTACCAATTTCACCAATACTACCTCTTAATTTCATGAAAGATACTACCGGTAAATCTTTCATGAAATCCTCATCTGAAATAACCCAACCAATACCAACGGAAGGGAAGGTACCCCAACGATTATTCAAACCAAAGCGAGATGAACCATCACGACGAATCGCAGCATTGATTAAATACTTGCCTTTGTAATTATAATTGGCACGAGCTAAGAAGGAAATCAATGACCATTCTTGTACACCACTATTTGTTGCACCCCTATTGATGTTAATTGCTCCTTGAATGGTAGGAAGACGGTCATCCGAATACGTATCAGCTTGAATGTTGGTCGACTCCTGACGGAAATATTGGGTTGTATAACCTCCTAATAATTCTAATTTATGGTCTTCGTTGAATGTTCTATTATAAGTCAAGGTGTTTTCGTTCAACCAAGAAAGGTTTTCAATATTTTGACGAATTGAAACTGCTGTTGTTGGCGTTGGAGTATTTAATGCATTTGTTGCAGTAGATGGATTAAAGAAAAAATATTTTGTTCTTAAAATCTCTCCATTGATACTCGATTTGAATTTCAACCCTTTTAAAATTTCATATTCAATATAACCATTTGTCAACAAATTAGTTGTTGTTGTTTCATTCGTAATTTCCTGAGCAGAACGAACCCAGTTTGCATAAGCCCAAATATTACCAGTACTTGCTGGGAACTTGTTGAATTTGGTTAACGTTGTTCCGTCAGCCTCATAAATAGGCATGATTGGCCATGTATGCATTGCGTTGAATAAAATACCGTTTGAACGGTCACCATCTGTTCTTGGAGTATTATCATAGGTTAATTGTGGAGCCACATTAAAACCAATGGTAACTTTATCTGATAAATCATAGGCAGAGTTTAAACGTAAGGAATAACGTTTATAGTCTGTGTTAATAACAGCACCTTTTTGATCCAAAACCCCTGCAACTAAGGATGTCCTGGATTTTTCTTTATTTGAAGTAATGGTAAGGTTATAACTTGTGATGGGAGCATTTTTTTGAATCAATGCATCATACCAGTCATTATTTTTACCAGCATATTGAGAAGGATTTTGGAATTCAGCTGGTACTGGTTGTTTAGCATCTTCGTAAAATTCTTTTTTGAATTGTGCAAATTCAACCGCATCCATCATTTGAACACGACCCTTGAAAGGTACTTGTTGTACACCTGTATAGGTATTAAAACTAACATTTGTTCCGCTTCCTTTACCTTTTTTCGTAGTTATCATCACTACTCCATTTGCCGCTCTAGAACCATATAATGAGGTTGAAGCAGCATCCTTTAAGATCGAAATATCGTCAATTTCATCAGGGTTCATTGCGCCAATGGAACCTGTGATTGGGAAACCATCTACCACATATAATGGCTCAGAACCGGCAGAAACCGATAATTGACCACGAATACGGATGTTCATACCCTTTCCAGGTTGACCAGTTGTTTGGTTAATTTGAACTCCGGCTAATTGTCCTTGTAATTTTTGACCAATTTGAGTTACGGGCAAATCTTTCAATTCTTTATAACCAATTGTTTGTACCGCACCCGTTAATTCTTTCTTGGATGTACTACCATAACCTACAACTACAACCTCATTTAAAGTTTTATCATCTGAGTCTAAAACGATATTGAGGTTACTTTGTCCATTGTAAATTACATTCTTGGTAGTGTATCCTACAGAACTGATACGAATGGTTTCATTTTTTTTCAAATCAATTTTGAAACTTCCTGAGGCATCCGATAGGGTTCCTCTAGTTGTACCAACAACTGATATTGTTGCACTTGCAAGTGGTTCTCCCGTAGAACTACTTACTTTACCTTGAAGTGTTTGGCCTTGGGCAAATGCCAAACTGCAGAAAAAGAGCACAAATGTTGCCAGTAATTTGACAGTTCGACTCTTTTTCTCAAAATAGTTAATTTTGTTTTTCATGAGTTGAGGTTTAAGGTTATTAAATTGTATAGGTAACTTGGTAGTTAGTCTCCTAACTGTAAGCAATTTATTAAACCTACTATCTCAAACTATCCTTATTTTCTATAAGGATAGTAAAATTTTTTATTAGAAAAGTTAAATTTATAAGGTTAAATCAGGACAGAAACCCTTCTTAAGCGTTGTTTAGCAATTTTAAATTGGAATTAATTGCCTAAATTTCATTATGAAAAGTAGATTTTTTTTAATTTTTATTCTTTTTTGCTTGGTAATCAATTTATTAGGCGCTACAAAAAATAATTTTTGTAGATATGAGGATGGGAATTACGAGTGTAAAATATTGATCTCTTCATTCAATATGCCCTCACAGAAAAGAAGCATGAATGCAATTGTTCAAATTCAAGGTTGTCAACTACTCAGATTGATAGCATGTGATGATTCCCGATTACTTGAAAAGAAATTTTATCCGATAGAAATAGATGATTCGGGCATTGTAGAATGGAAGACGAAAGAAAATTTGTGCCTTTTCCAAATTGGGAAGGAATTGCCTTACAGAGATGAAAAATAGTTTGCTATAGATGATATTTTTCTACCAATAATTTATCCAACTCCATTGCATAACCTTTTAGGATTTTAGATCGATTGATGATTCCTAAATTATTATTGTGTACGTACAAGGTTTTGTTCAATAATTCATTGATGTCTTTTAAATCAGTTGATAATAGCTTAGGGTTATTTAATGGTCTGGAAAAACGATCTTCAATTTCCATGGAGCTGATGTCTTTTACCATATTCTTAAAGGTTCTACCATCAAAGATAATCGCCATCTTTTCTCTGTAATTCATTAATAGGTCTTCAGTCAACACTTGTAATTCCTCCATTTCTTCAACACTGTTCTCATAAGACTGTATTTTTTTAATTACTTCCATGTCCTCAATTAATCGTAAACCGCCGGCATTTTTTAATTGCTGAAATCCATTTTTTGAATGATGAAAAAATTCTCTTACTGAGTTTATTCTAGCCAAATAATACAAATCATTGGTGTGATTAAAATCAGGATTAGAAAGTAAATTTAAAAGGGTGTCTTCTCGCAAAATTCTTTTTTGATATTTTACTTCAATTCTATTCAATGACTTGATGTCATTGAGTAAATCTTCATGTACAATTTGTATGAATTTTTCTTCTCTTTCTTTTTCTATATAGTGTTCTCGAAGATTTTCAGCAAAAAAACCTAAAGTAACTGCTGCAAACAGCATGAAAAATTCAGTAATATATTCCTTAAATGCTTTTGGAATATGATGAGGGTGGTGTACTTCCATTAGTTAAAATGATAAATTCTACGTAAGTTTTCTAATAATTGTGCGTTTGATTTTTGATAGACGCGCAATTGATTTTTTCTAGTTGATGAAATAATGAATCGATAATATTCAAATCCTCTTCTCAATTCTTCAATTTGATTGGCATTTAAATTGAATTTTTTAGTTTGATAATAATCATCCGACTGAATATAGTCATCAAAATTTTCTATCAATGTTCTTGGGTCATTTCCATTTTTTGTAATTATTCTAATTAATTCCAAATCTGAGTAATGTATATAATTGGATAAAATTATTTGCTGGTAAGAATCTACCTCTCTTTGCATTCTAGTTTTCACTATTTCACCTTCATTAATGATATTTAATAAATTCATTTGAAGTTTTTCATCTTTAAAATACCTTAGCATTCCTGCAGATTCTAATTGTTTCAAAATCGCTTGTCGAGGTTCAAAAATGATGCCAGAGTTAGCCGTTACACCAATGAACTTAGCTACTTGGAATTTCTTTTGCAGAATTGGATCGTCTACGTCTCCCTTATAATTTTCATATAGAAAATTGAGGAAATTTTCTTTTCGGATTCTGAAGTTGATTACATTGACTAAATCTGATGAATCGGCTTTTGTCTCTAAAAATAAACTGTAGGCCAATTCCTCCTCTTTGATACCTTCAATATAATGTTCTCTTTGGTTCTCTACTAAAAAACCCAATGAAACTGCTAAAAATAACATCAAAAATTCACCAAAATATTCCTTCCAATTTTTTGGGGAGTGATGTGGGTGATGTACTTCCATATTTGTATATTTAATTCATCAAATCCTAGACCTATGACATTTCCTATCCTGTTTGGAATTATTGCAGTAATAATCATTATTTACAGAAGATACCGTAAATCTTAACTAGAGTCAAAGTATTCTTTCTTAGTAAAAAGCAATAAACAATTTCCTTAATTTCTATTGATTAAGAATTTTGAACATTATTTTATTTGTCCTTTTTTCTATCTAATTTGTCCATTTTTTTATAATTTGGTCCAATCAATTCGCCCCTCTACCTATTCATTATAATGTATAATTTAATTCCATATATTAGTTTTTTAACAAGCGGAGTTGGACTACTATTTATCCTTTTTTTACTCGTTAGATTTCATCAATATTCAAAAATTTATTGGCTTGTTGGTATCGTTTTTGCAATAGTTTATATTGAATTTTATACGTATGCATTGATTTCAAAGGATATCTTGAATATGCTGTTCTTATTCAGGTCCCCCAATATTTTAAGGGCTATAATTCCTATATTACTTTTATTTTATGTTCGGGGAATGTTGAATCCAGAAGAAAAAATAAAACCTATAGCTTATTTACATTTTTTATTTCCTCTAATTGTTACAATTGGTGTAATGCCTGATTTATTACTGAGCCATGAGGATAAGACAAAAATTTTACTAATATTTTTTAAAAAACCTGATTATTTGCTTTTAAGACCTGTAGGATTTTTCCCCTCAGCTTTTTTACAGCCCTTCTCCATGATTTTGGTTTCATTATATTCCATTTATACGCTTTTGATCATTTATTTAACACAAAAAAAAATTGGCAAAAAATATACCTATGTCAACCAAAATACCTTGCTTTGGTTAAAGCTTCTCTGCATTTTTATCTTTGTCTATTTTGCAATTGAATATCGATCTTTTTTAACCCTCAATTTCTTTCACATATTTGATTCAGAGGCAAAACTAATAACCTGTCTTTTAGGTATTGGGGTTTTTTCCTATTTTATTGCTACCCCCAATGTGCAAGAAAATTTAGATGGTTGTATCGTTCCTTCAGAAAAGGAGAGTGATCAACTGATTCCTTCTTTAGAAAGTATTTTACCAAAACTTAAAGTTGAGTATGTAGATAATAAAGCCGCTAATGTATTTTTTCAAAACATCTTGCAAACGAATTGTTTTTTGGATGCAGAATGTGATTTGTCCACATTGGCCAAGAAATTAGATTTGCAGTCCATAAAATTATCCTCTGAAATTAAAAAATATTTTGGAATGTCATTTTCTGAATTCATCAATCGGTTGAAAATCCATCATTTTTTAGTGAATTCAAGTCAGAATAGCCAATTTACATTAGAGGCCAATATTTATCAAAGTGGATTTAAAAATCGATCTACCTTTTATGCTGCCTTTAAAAAATGTGTAGGCCTGAATCCAAGTTTTTATTTAAAGGAAATTAAGGATTAAATGATTGTTCAATCTTTTTTAGATTTTCCAACATTCCACTGTTGATAAAACAATAGTTTGATTTTTGAAAGCTACTTTTGATTTCAATTTGACGGTCTGATTGATCCGCAAGAAATACTTTTGTTCTGGACTCAGGAATCAATTCTATTTCAGGTTCTCCTGGTATCGTGATGAATAATTTTTCATTTTTTAATTTAATTTCAAATTGTTTTTGATTCAATTGAAACTTGCCACAAAATTTAACCAATTCGTTAGGGGATAATTGAATCGCTTTGTGTTGATATATGGGTGCTAAGGGTTGTTTGAATAAAATTCCGGCAATGGCTTTCGCCATTCCTCCTGAATTAAAATTAAAATTAGACAAAATAATGATATGTATTTTTTCTTTTGGAAAATAATCATTTTGACTAATAAAGCCTGGTATACCACCTGTATGGCCAATTCTTGAATGTGAATATAAACTATCCACAAAAACGCCATATCCATAGTTACCAAGATAGGCTTTGCTTAGTTTTTGAGTAGAACTAGGAGATACAATTTTATTTTGATGCAAAGCTAAATTCCATAGAAAAAGGTCTTCAATGGTTGATATCATGGCACCTGCACTGAATGGAAATTCCATTGAAATGAAATCAGCGTTTTTCCAATCTTTTCCATTCCTCAAATAACCATTTGCCCGATTCAAAATAATTTTGTCAATTTGATCCATGGATGTATTTTTTAGTGCCGCCTTCTCAATCAAATTTATACGTATGTATTCACTGAACGATTGTTGACTAACTTTTTCAACTATACAACCCAATAAGAAGTATCCAGAATTACTATAATTCCATGCTGTTCCTGGGGTAAAATCCAATGGTTCATTTCGAAAGATTGAAATAACTGAATCTTTCGGAAAGGGCAGGGTTGCTATTTTAGGAAAAATTGGAAGGTTTGTATAGTTTTTAATTCCTGAACTATGATTCAATAACATATGAACAGTAATTTGATCTCCATTTGGATAATGTGGGAAAAACTTAGTTATGGGGTCATTGAGTGAAAGTTTATTTTTTTCTGCCAATTGCAAAATAGCAGCTGCAGTAAATTGCTTGGTAATGGAACCGATTCTAAATTTTGTATTTGTTTTGTTCTGAACCAGGAGTTCTCTGTTTGCAAACCCGTATGCTTTTTGAATGATTATTCGATTGTTTACTGCAACTAAAACCGCTCCACTGAAATCATCCAAATCTACTTTAGATTGGATGTATTTTTCAATTTTTTTAGTATTGATTCCCTGTGCGATGACTCCAATAGAGTAAAAAGTACACAAAATAAGAAATTTCAATTTCATCAGAATCCATTTTTTGGTTTACAGGCTAGGTTACAAATTAAATGGATTTTTAATTGAAAAATAGGTCAAATTAGGGTGAAGGCAAGATATCTAGACAAATTTTTTAAAAAAATGGACAAACAAGAGAATGTTGATTTGCCTACCGAATACCTTCCATCAAGTAACTTGTTGACATATTTTCAATCTTAAATTATTTATCACATGAAAAAATTATTTTTATCATTTTTGATCCTATTTACGGGACTTCAAATTCTTGCACAGTCTACCGACAAGACCTATATCATGTTAATTGAAAGTAGGGTAAAAGACATTGATTTATATAAGAAAAACAACCCAATTGTTCGCAATTGGTGGATGAAAGAATCAGGTGGAATTCTCTCTAATAGAGTCGCCCATACTTCTGAATCGGGTAGAACCTATAACATGATTTTTGTGAAGGGAGAGAAAAATTTGGGTGAGTACATCGCTAAAAGGGAGGCATTAAATGAACGAGTTGGTAAAGAATTGAAAGAAATTTCTCAAGCTAGTAGAGAAAATCAATCACAAGCGACCTTGCGTTCAACATGGGCCGCAGTAGAAAAAAATACTTTGTTGGTTCCCGATTTTAAAGTAGAAAATTATGACTTTCGAAAAGTGGTCATTTTTACGGTTCCATTTGATAAAACAACAGAATACGAAAAATTAATTGAAGAAAGTAATGCATTGGACAAATCATTAGGTTTCTCCTATAATTACATTGTTTATCGAGCAACAGATGGCTATCCTACTAATACCTATATGATGCTTTTGCCTGATAAATCACGCATAGATTATTATACCCATCAAAGCGAGCGAAATGCTGTACGAAAAAATAATGCAAAATCAGATGAATTGAATAAAAAAGCTCAGGCGCTCAGAACAGTAGTTCGTATTGATTATTTATCGAGAGTACCTATTCAATAATTTTAAAAGGAATTACCTAGTTATAAAAATTTAAACAATTAAAATCATGAAAAAACTCGCTTTCATTGCATTTTCAGCTTTATTATTTTCTTGTGGAAATGCCAAAGAGAAAAACAATTCCTCCAATGATTCAGCATCAATTGTGATGATTGACCCTGGTACGGAATTCACTAATGTATTAGATGAGACGATGAATAATTTGGCAAAGAAAGATGTAGCTGCCGCTATTTCGTCCTATGCAGATAGCATTCAATTTGTTCACCCAAGTGGGGCAATTACAAAAACAAAACAAGAATTAGAGTCTGCATTGTCCTCCAGAATTTCTCAATTTAGTTCATTGAGTTACCATGACCGTGTTTACATTGCATTTGATGTTAAAAAACCGAGGCAAAAAAATGTTACACCTGGTGTGTACGTAACGGGTTGGATGTGGTCGACCGTTAAAAATGCAAAAGGCGATTCTGTTGTTTCTCCAATGACACTCACCATTCACTTCAATAAAGACAAAAAAGTAGATTTTGGATATTCTACCTATGACTTGAAAGGAAGAACTGACTTAATGGCAAAATAATGGAAGTTCATCACCCACATCACCACTCCCCAAAAAATTGGAAAGAATATTTTGGGGAGTTTTTCATGCTTTTCTTAGCAGTGACTTTAGGTTTCTTTGTAGAAAATTACAGAGAACATTTTGTAGAAAGACAAAGAGAAAAGGAATTTTTAGGTTTGATTGTCAAGGATCTAAAAATGGATATAAATATGGTAGATTCCAATTTATATTATCGGACCATTCGAACCCATATTTGCGATTCTTTGTCTAATATTTATTATAATGATGCCTATAAAAAAGATACGGGGCCTTTCTATTTTCATGCCAGAAGGTTGCATATCCGTTATTTATTTGAGAGGACAGATGCTGGATTTCAACAATTGAAAAATGCGGGAGGTTTACGTTTAATTCATAATCAGCAAATCATTCAAGCTATTCAACATTATGAAAATTCTATTACGGCTCTTGAGAAATTTCAAGATGGAGAAATGAATTATGCAAGAGAATATATTAGAGCAGGTGCAGAGGTGTTTGATGTTAAAGTTTTAATGAAATATTCTGGCAAAAAGGTTAGTAATTACTTTTCAAATGAGCTTCCTGTCGGAAATCCTCCTCTCATTACAGAGGATCCTAAAAAAATCAATGCGATGATGATGAACTTTTTTTCAATGGATAAATCAAATTATGTAATAATGTATTTTGAAGAAAAATTGAAAAAAGAAGCAAAATCTTTGATAGAAGTGATTGAGAAAGAAATGAAATAATTCAATTAGGCCACTTAAATAAAGATAACTTTATATTAAAAAAATAATATATTTAATAAAAATTTATCTTATGAGTACTCGAAGAGCCTTTATTCAAAGTTTAGCAGTTCCATTTATTGCAAAACCTTTCCTAGCTGATCAAACAAATCTTTCCATTGCTGATGGGCCAACTTTACGTATTGCACAAATGGGTTTAGGATCCTATGCAGAACGAGTTGGCAAAGCGATGATGGATTGTAAAAGAGCAAAAATTACCGGATTGATCAGTGGTACACCAGAAAAATTACAAAAATTTGGTTCCATTTACGGTGTTGATGCTGCCTCACAATACAGTTACGAAAATGCTGGTTCAATAAAAGATAATAGGGAGATTGATGCAGTGTATATCACTACTCCAAACTCCTTGCATTGCCCACAAACCATTCAAATGGCGGAGGCAGGGAAACATGTTATATGTGAAAAACCGATGGCAACTAATGCGAAGGATGCTGAAAAAATGATTGATGCTTGTCAACAAAATGGCGTTAAATTATTAATTGGTTATCGAATGCATTTTGAACCAATTACGTTAGATATTGTTCGAGCTCGGGCAAGGGGTGATTTTGGTAAAATTTTATTTTTTCAAGGTTTATCCGGATTTATTATTGGAGACCCAAAACAATGGAGGTTGAATAAGGCATTGGCCGGAGGAGGGGCAATGATGGATATTGGTGTTTATTCCATCAATGGGGCCCGTTACATGATTGGGGAAGATCCTGTTTGGGTGACGGCTCAAGAGACAAAGACTAATTTTGAAAAATTCAAGGAGGGAGTAGATGAAACAATCACCTTTCAAATGGGATTTCCAAGTGGAGCAACCGCTTCATGTCTTTCAACATATGCTCTCAATTATTTAGATAAATTTTATTTAACAGGAACAAAGGGTTTTGCTGAAATGCAACCTAGTACCGGTTATGGTCCTATAAAGGGTAGAACTCATACAGGTGAAATTCAACATCCCCATGTGACACATCAAACACGTCAAATGGATGAAATGGCAGCAATAATTTTAGACCAAAAGCAACCTGAAATTCCTGTTGATGGGGTAGAGGGATTCAAAGATATGGTTATAGTTGATGCAATCTTTCAGGCAGTAAAAACAGGTAAAAAAGTTAAAATTAATTATGAGATATAGTCGAAGATCCGTACTCAAACAAAT
>JBEBDG010000030.1:0-14425 GCA_041157165.1 Bacteroidota bacterium | reverse complement strand
ACCCTTATCCAAAAATCTGCGTTTTCTGCCAAGAAGCGTTTGTGGCGCGAAAAAGCACCACACTTTATTGCTCTTTAAATTGTGCTTCAAAGGCTTATAAAGAGAACAAAAGACAAGAAAAACTACTCCAAAGTAAGGCAGTAGTGAAGAGTGAATTAACCGCCCCAGTTGTACTGCTTCAAGCCCGAGAGGTTTTAAGCATAGCACAGGTGAGTTTGTTGCTCGGAATCTCCCGATGGACTGTAATGCGGATGTATAAAACCAATAAAATCAAAACGATTACGATTGGAACGCGCCGCTTGATCCTCCGTGAAGAATTAGATAATCTTTTAAAATCCAAATAGTTATGCGAGTTACACTTAGAATGCGTCCGTTAAAGACAGGTCGGGTCAGCCTTTACCTTGATCATTATCCGCCAATTGTGCATCCCGAAAGTGGTAAAATTACCAGGTGGGAATACCTCGATATGTATCTCTACAATCCACCAAGAGATGAAATGGAGAAACGACACAATAAAGACATGGAAACCTTGGCTCGATCCATTGCTGCAAACCGGCAGTTGGATAGATTGGCAGGAAAATTTGGCATCAAACGCAGTTCACAGTTTGATGACTTCCTACCATTCTATGAAAAGCAAGTAAAGAAATGGACGGGTAACCCAAATACGCATGGAGGGTGGGTTGCTTCCTATAAAACCTTTCTTCAGTTTTGTAATGGGCAATGCAATTTTGGAGACATTACGCCTCAATTCATCAATGAATACAAAGAGTTTCTTCAGAAGAAGGCAACACGGATAAACTCTCCTAAAATGCGCATTTCTGCCAACTCTTGTTATACTTACTTTAATAAGCTCAGGGCAACTGTGCGCGAAGCCATGGTATTTGGTCATATGGTCACCAATCCGTTTGATGCAGTAAAAGGCATTCAACAACCTGAAACTTACCGCGAGTTTTTAACCAAAGAAGAATTGGTAAAGCTATATCAAACAGATGCAGATTCCGATCTATTGAAACGTACTTGTTTGTTTTCTGCACTTACAGGCTTACGCTTGGGCGATGTCATTAAATTGCGAGGAGATCAAATTCAACATTCAGAGGGAATGGGCTATTTCATTCGCTTTACCCAAAGCAAAACAAAGGGGATGGAAACCTTACCTATTTCAGATGAAGCCTTGATTTTACTTGGCGATTTTGAATCCAAGCAAGTGCCCATTTTTGGCGAGTATAATTTTCAGCGTGATTATGCGAATTTGAATAGCTGGCTGCTCAGAGCTGGTATTCGTAAGAAGATCACTTTCCATAATTTCCGTCACACTTTTGCAACCTTACAACTAGCGGAAGGAACCGATATCTATACCGTTTCAAAATTACTTGGGCACAAGCACATTCACACCACTCAAATTTATGGTAAGGTGATGGATACAACGAAAACCAAAGCGATGAAAAGTATTCAATTAGGGATCACAACTGACAATAAAAAGAAAGAAAACGAATAAATGACAGTGACAAACTGACAGATAATCAGTAAGATAGGTTCTCGAACCTAAGTTACGCGAATTTGCGCAATTGAATTATTTACTGTGCAATTTGACACATTCTGACACACATTGACACAGAAAAAACGCGGAGATTTTCGCACTATGAACCCAAAAAGAATCGATAAATAAAAAGTAAAAACAAAAAGAATTGGCACGGTCTTTTTTTTGATGCAGGGTGGGTAAATGTTATCCTATGAAAGAAAGTATTACCCACCTACAAGCATTCATCACAGAGTTGGTGAATGAAGCAGTTCAGACCGCATTAGAACAGCATCAAGAATCGTCAGTTACAGAACTGGCTGAGAACAATCAAAAAGCCGAAGTACTCAATGCCACTCAGGCAGCAGAGTTTCTGCATATTGCCAAACAGACTTTGTACTCCATGACGAGTAGGCGAAAAATCCCTTTCTACAAGAATGGAAAGAAGATTCTATTTCGAAGAGGGGATTTAGAAGAATGGCTTGATGCTGGAAAGCACGAGCAAGAGAAAAACATTCAGCGACAGGCATTAAGGTATGTGCAGGATAAACCTTTAAGACGTTAATCATGCATTCAAAACCATTCAATGTCGAGCAAGAAGATTTATTCTTATTACCGCAATACCAGGACGAGCTTTGCGCTACCTTGCCTGAAGAAATATACAAACATTTGCCCGATCCACTTAAGAGTTTGTTTGAAAACATCAATAATCCGTATGAGCGAGACATCTTATTACTGGGCTCAATCACCGTTTTGTCGGGTTGCATGCCAAATGTGATTGGCTTCTATGACCGTAAATGGGTTTCTCCAAACCTCTACACGTTTATTGAAGCCCCAGCAGGTTCTGGTAAAGGCGTGCTGAGTTGGACTCGTCTCATTGGCATGGAAATCCATAAGATGCTTTTGGAAGAGACACGCTTGGCCAAACAAGCATTCGAAGAACTCAAAAAAGAGAAGATCAAGAACAAAGACCAGGATCTTGCTCAACTGAAAGAACCACCTTATAAACTGCTTTTTATTCCTGCCAACAATAGTGCGAGCTCGGTGGTGCAAACCCTCAGTGAAAACGACGGGGCAGGGATTCTCTTTTCAACAGAAGCCGATACACTCGCCAACGCCTTAGCGCAAGATTGGGGAAATTTCAGTGATGTACTACGAGGCGCATTTCATCATGAACCAGTAGAGATGCAACGACGTCAGAACCGCGAACACTTTTCAGTAGAACATCCACGTCTATCGGTACTTCTTACCGGGACACGCGGACAGGTTTTTCGCTTGATACCGAACACTGAAAACGGATTGTTTAGTCGTTTCATGTTTTATTCGTTTCCAGCTGTCCCAAGTTTCCGGGACGTATTTGAAGGAGATGGGACAGATCCGGGACAGTTATTCCGCAAATTGGGACACCTGGTAAAGCACATGTA
Organism: Bacteroidota bacterium; assembly: GCA_041157165.1. Lineage (GTDB taxonomy): Bacteria > Bacteroidota > Bacteroidia > Cytophagales > Spirosomataceae > Sandaracinomonas. The sequence continues at coordinate 11,485 of JBEBDG010000030.1, read as the reverse complement.
TCAGTTTTTGAAGGAGCAACCAGAACCCATTCAGGTTTACTTAGTACCCGAACTTCAGAAAGATTTCATTGCGTTTTTTCGAGAACTCACCACAGATGCCCACAAAGGTTCGGGCACCCCAATCCTAGCCACCATTCACAGACTTGGGCTCATTAGCTTTCGGATTTCCATGGTGCTTTCCTTGTTTAGGTATTACAACTTCCCCAAACGAAAACCCCAAACACGCATCAAAATTCAAGAAATAGACTTACACATAGGAAGTAGCATCTGTTGCACCTTACTCTACCATGCTAATATGCTGATTGCCGACATGAAAGACGGTAGCAAAATCATTCAAACACAAGCCCGCCAGCAACTCTTCTTCGAAAAACTACCATCAGAGTTTGCCTGGCTAAAAGCCGTCAGCATCGGGAATGAATGTGGCATGTCTGCCTCCTCAGTTAGGCGATACCTGTTAAGTGGTCAATTTGAACGAATTGGCAAAGGTAGTTACCGCAAAATAGTCAAAGCAGACCCGGTGAACAGTGAACAAATGAATAAGTGAACATGAAAATTATCAATTATGGAAGATCAAGCATTGATGAAAAACCAATTAAGTTCTTCAGAAAACGCAATAAAGAAATACAAAAACTCATTGAGCAGAGCGAAGAACATGCGAGTTCATATGGTTATGATCTCGATGAACAAACGTTTATCACCGATCTTCATCAACTTTTCGATTTTATGTTCGAATTACTCGATGAATTTGAAGAATAATGGGACGAAGACGAAGATTCCCGTGAAATTCCAATTATTTCCTACGAATGGCCGGAAGAATTACAAGATTCCATCGAAATTCTGAAATATTCCGAGTTTTTCAGTTGAGGTTACTTTGGGATTGCGGTGATTCTGTTGGAATTTCTATAGAATTTCTAAATAATTTGTTATTCGCGAAATTAATTCTTCAAAAGGAGGTTGCCCTTGATAATAAAGTGTTGCAGTTTTTTTATAACGACTTTCGTATGCCTTTCTTATTTCTGTTGAGGACAATATAAAAGCTTCATTTTCTTTAATTGGAATTTGAAAATCAGCTTTTGGAAATCTTTTTTCTTTATGTATCGTGTATTCTGTTGTTCCAATAAAATTAACTACTTCTTCATTGCCTAATAGACAATAAACATCATAATATTGACGCATAAAGTTGACACCAGTCGAGCTTTTTGTCTGCTCATTTCTGAATTTTGTAGCAATGGTTTGGAGTTTTTCAACCAATGTGTAGCCTGGATGATAGCATATTATTTCAGCCGCCCTATTATCGATAATATTCACTTTGCTTTCAATCGCTTTGTCATAAGCCCATGAACTTATTGATATTGCTGAGTTCGGTGTAACATCATCAAATCCTGCTTCTAGTAGGATTCCTTCTTTTACACCTTCAACTTGGTCAAAGAAATTATTGTAAAACAATCGGATACCCCCACTTCGATAATTCTCAGTGTCATCAAAATCAATATCACGAGCAATTTTTATTATGCCCGAGATATTAATTTCATCGGCTAACCAATCGTAAAATGATTTTCGTTTTTCTGCGTTGTTTTTATTCGTGTTTTTTGGATTTTCATTGATATTAAATTTCTCTGGAGGCTTGATGTGTATATCAATGTCTTCAGAAAAACGATGAATAATCTTATATCCTTTTGACAGGGAAGTCCCTCCTTTTAGTTCAAAATCAAACGCTTGCTGTTTTAATCCATACAAGACATGCATAATCCAATAATCCTTCTCAACAAGACTTGGCTCAATACCTTTTTCTTCTGCGATAATTTTTATCAAGTCTGCAAAATCTTTATGCTCGTGAAGAAAATTAGACATAGGCTCTCTCCCTATTAAAGACTTTATTAAATAGCTTCTTAGTTTTTACATTACCGTATTTTGTAACCGAAAGTTTTAGCTTTTGAGAAGGCAATTGTTTAGCTTTAGATAGAACTTTGTTCATTACTTCTTCTTTGTCTTCGCCTAATTCGTCCAAATTATTTATCAAATCCACCAGTAGAAATTCCTGAGTCAACTTTGCAGGAAAATTATATTTGCGTTGAAATTCAAATTCTCTATTTCCAAGCCTGAATTTGCCATGACGTTTGTGATTATAGACAATCTTTCTATTGTAAAGCTGAGTTGTGCCAACCCCTAGACTGTTATATGAATTTGGAGAGACTAGTAAGAATCGATCATCCTTGAGAAAAACTCGCACTAAAACATCTTCGTCAGGCGGAACTTTTCCAAACGCAGATGTTTTAGGAACATAATACATGCCCTGAGCAAGTTTTTCTAAAACTCCCTCTTCAACAAGTTTATCAAGATGCCTATCAATAGCATTAGACCACTGACTCATATCTTCTCTACGATAAACATGTCCTTGTTTTAAATGCGATTTAAGTTCTACTAATCTAGACATAACTATTTCCGTTAATACAAAGATAGGATTTGTTAATTAAAATGCAAGTAATATTATTAATATTTCATGCATTTATAAATTGTAAAATAATGTATTTCAATAAATTAAAAACAAGAATATTTATTATACTAATTAAGCAAACCTAGACATCGTCATCAATTTGATCTACGCTAATAAGTTTTGAAACAAGCAGTTTCCTCTCTTTTTCATTTGGAAATCTATTTGCTTATTTGTTTTCAATGTACAATATTTTCAACTCCTCATTGAATTTGAAGAAGAGTTTGACGAAGACGAAGATTCCGGTGAAATTCCAATAATTTCCTACGAATGGCCGGAAGAATTACAAGATTCCATCGAAATTCTAGAATATTCCGAGTTTTTCAGTTGAGGTTACTGTGGGATTGCAGTGATTCTTTAATTATTAATACTCACGGAGGGTAATTCAAGATATCGGTTTGAAAATCGAATTAAAAAAATAAGGTTTGCAAAAACGAAATTCGGGTTGTCCAATTTTAAGATTTTATTGTAAACATTTGTATTATACTTTTAAGAGCAAACATAGTGTTTAAATAATGGGCAATATTAAAAATATCTTATGTTCTAATTTGATTTCGATAAAATGAAATTTCTTTTTCATTTTTAAAATCTTTTATCAAACCTATTTCTTTTAATATTTGAGCGAATCGTTTATTAATGTCAGACTTGTTCAATTTAAATTTATGATGAGTATTTTCTAATCCTTTTAAATCCCCTTTAAAATGAACTAAATATTGATTTAAATTGGATAAATCCAGCATCCTTTCATCATAAATCCATATAAAGAAATTAATTTGTTCAGACATTGATAATGATTGTAATACCTTAACGTTCAAAACATTATTTTTTGAATAATTAAATTTTTTGATATGTTTTAAAATATTCATGCTTTCTTGATTCTGAAAAGTATAAGTCTCTAAATAATTATTTTCACCAGCCGCTTTTTCAAAGAAAGAACTAGTAAAGTTATTTCCTGTAATAAATATAAATTCCTTCTGACTTAGATTTTGGAAAACTAAATGGTTTTTCGAATCATTTAGTATTTCCGTTGAATAGAATTTTGCAAAATATAAGTGTAGGAATTCATTGCTGAAATGAGTTTTGATTTGTTCATAGACTTCAATACTAACTTCAGGGTTAAAGGCTCTTAAAGAGATTAATACTTCAAGATTATCAGATTTAGTATTTGCGCTAATAATACTTTCAGGTACATAGTAGATTAAATTCTCTTTTAAAATTTGTAAAGAGTTTTGGGATAAATTTTGTTCTAATAAAGACTCCAAGAAATTCAAGACCCTATCAAAAGCAATATCCATAGCTTTTTGTTCATCATAATAATTTATTTTAGAGATCCAAGTTGTATGGTTTATTGCTGATAAAATTGATTCATCCAATCCGTAATTTTCAAAGTATGTAATTAAATTTTCCCAAGTACATTTTGCCTTGTTTCTATTAATGATTAATTCCCAAAGAGCATCTGAATAATCATCCAAATTAAATTCATAAAAATCTATCTCTGAAATGATTTTAGATTTATCAATTTCTTCTTCCCTATTTAGTAGCTCAATTAAAAATTCTTCATCCTCAACCCACGTGCTGAAAACACTTTTTATTTCAAATAATACATTGTTTGAGTATTCAATCAAATGAGAATTTACGTAATCCTTTAAAAAGGAAAATCTACAATTCATAATATTTGAATATGTTGGCATTATTAGCTTTTCTTCATTGTAGATTCTCCCCCATAAGGTCAACATTTGCATATTTAATTCATATAACCCCATCTCAAATATTAGATCCAACACCCAAGACTGATTTGTTTCATTGAGCTGATAAAACTTTACTCCAATAGATTCAAGAATGTTTTCAAGTGCATTTCTACCATTTGATTTTCTTTCTTTATCCTCAGTGAAAATACTTGTAATTTCCTGCTTGCTCGATATATAATCTCTCAGTTTGTTTTGTTTATTTTGATTATGTACAATTTGATTGTCTTGATAAATTAATAACTGTGGGAGCAACAAATCAAAGGTTTCGTTCTTAAACTCTGAGGAGCTAAGTGCAGAAATAGAAAAATTCGGCCAATTGGTAAAAATATGAGTTGAAATTTTTTGAATCATTGTAGTTCTGGGAATATAGTACTCCAAGAATTTAAGATGATATTCAGAACCTTTCGAAAAGATGATATCTAATTCATCGTTAAATTTTGTATCGTACAAAATTTCATCAAACAATTCTTCACAGAAATAGGTCATACTATTCCAATCGGATGGTGTAAATTGTTCTAAGAAGGAACTTGGGCTATCAAAATGTTGATCAAAGTTAAAAACAGTCCCAGTTCTAAATTTCATGTATAATGATCTGTCATTATAACTTAGATCACCCTCATGAAATATAGAAGTGTAATGTTTGAAATTAAGATTTATGTGGCCTTCCAAAATCAATGCTGCGACTAAATTAGTTTTAAGTTCCGATTTTGAATATTTTTCTGGAACATCGATCGTATTCAAATTTTCGGCTGGATATGGTTGATACAAGATATCCTTTACTAATTGGGAAAATTCTTCATATTTTTTGCTTTGACGAATAATATTTGTAAATGTCTCATTCTTTAGTTTTTTGATATCATATTCGATATCCAAAATATTCTTATCTAATTCGGGATTATGTTCCTCGGTTGTACTCTTTTGCTTCCTTAGGACTTCAACTTGATCATTTTTACTTTTAGTTAGAATATTCAGAAAGTTCTTTCTTAAATTCAAAATTTGTTCTAGTTTACTTGTTCCTGAATTGATATTTTCAAAATCTAATGGGAACAAATTTTTGTAAATGACTACGGCAAGTAACTCGTGTTTTGGTAGGTTTATAATGTTTTGGTCATTCTGCTCAATAACTTTAAGATACACGAGATAATCATTATAAATACTTTTAATTGTTCGCATTTCATCTATGCATAATGCCGATGTCTTGATGACACTTTTAAAACGATCGCTTGAATCAGAAATAGTAATTAGATTGATTTCTTTTTTGAACAAATCAATCATTTTGGCTTGGGAGTTCTTTGAACTTATAAATGGTACAACTGGTATAATTAAATCAAAAAATTTATTTTTTTCATTTTCATTTTTAAAAATTGACTCCCTTAGTACGAATAGAAATTTAACCTGTTGATGCTTTAAATCTGGTGAGTATCTCAATACATGATTTATCTCCCTTAATTTTTCAAATATTTCATAATCATTGAATCTATCAAGATCTTCAAAAACAATCAATTTTATTTTCCCCTTATCAATTAGATAAATTAGTTCATCAAGATGTGAGTTTAATGAAAAATGTGATTCTTTACTATCAAAGTTTGCGCCGACAGATTTGATTTCAAATTTGCTTAATCGTAAGTCTAATAAACGATGAATAATAGTTTTTATCAAAAAAATTGCTCCGATAAGTGCAAATAGAAACATTGAACCCAAAAACCAAATGGATTCTATCAGTAAATAGAAATCAGGAATATTTAACCACTTATAAAGGAGACTTGGCCACCAAAAAAGCACTGCCGCAAGGCTCGTCAAAACGATTAGCGCAGAAAAAAAGAAGGGTTTCCCATGACCAATTTTTATTTTTTTTCTAAATATTTTACTTATTGATTGATTATTAATTTGAAAAATTATTTGTTGTAATACCCCAATCTCAAGTTCTATTTGTTCTTCATTTGCCAGGGTGTTTCTTCCTGCGATAATAACTTTTCGTCTTTTATCGGTTTCTTCGATTTTTCGAAAATTGAAATTTGCAAGGGAAATTCGTATTACTTGAGTGGCGTTATAATTTTTAGTTTTGGATAAAAATGTTTCTATAATACTACTTTTTCCAGTGCCATATCCACCGGTAAGTGCTACATTGTAATGATTGATATTACTTAAAGCTTCATCGAGAGCGGCGCAATAGAGGCCATTATTATCTGCATTATTTGTGGGGGTTAAACTCTCAAAATCAAAAACTTTAATCTGAGGTTCAGTTTTATTTCTAGATGTAGAGTTCAATTTCTCTTTTAGTTTACCTATCCATTTAAGCATTTTCCACATTTTAATTTTCTTTAATATTTTGTTTTAAATATCAATTATTATTATTTCTCCAGTGCTTCAAGTAGTAATTTCATTCGAAATTTTCCTATCCTACCATCAATTGGCAGAATGTTTCCCATAAAGGCAGGAACACTAGTATGACGATCTCCAGTTCTTATCACCGGAATATATTTACGACCAACAACATATTTATCTAGTTCATTATCAATTATGCTAGCTTCGAAGCCGACTCCACCTCTTTTCTCGTCTGCTTTGATTTTGTATTCGGGTGTAAGTAAAACAAGTACATGATCTGCATTAACAATCGATTCTATCATTCTTTGTTCAATATTATCACCAGGAATAAATGATTTCTGATCAATAATCACATCATACTTATCGAGGAGTTTATTAGCCAGACTCAATGCCCATTTTTTCATACCGATAGGATCCCAGCTGTATGAGATAAAAATTGTTTTTTTACCGTTTGGATTCTTTTTTCCTGTGAGTAGGTAGTATGCTACGGGTAAGTCCATTTTTAGAGAACCTTTGAATTTAGCTGCAAATTCTTCAAAAGTTCCGAATTGCTGGTTAACTGATTCTATTTGAATGCCTACATTGCTAAGTTGAATATAATCAGAGGGGGAAGACTCTGTTTTGAATGGTTTTCTAATACCAAGTAATTTAATTTCAACGTATTCAACACCTTCTAGAGTCAATTTGATTTGAAGTTGGTTAAAATTCTCTGGTAGGTAGGTTAACTTATTATTCGAATTATTCCTTGAATAACCTTTTAAATCAATCAGTTTGCCTTTTTCTAGGTCATTTAAAATTTCTCGAAATATGCCAACAGAGCAATTAAACAACCTAAATAACATCCCGATTTTTGGACCTGTTATTTGTTTATTATTTTTATAAATAAACTCTAAAGCAATATGTCTTGGCATTACAATCATACTCCCTCCACAATTTTAATTTCTTCTACAGTCAAGCTGTAAAGAGAATAAACTAATTGATTAATTTTTATTCTTGTCGTGTCTCACATTGATAATCTAAATTCTTCTATTTTTTGTCTGATAATTTCTTCAGGATTATTGTTTGCGGATTTTGAAATAATCATTTTTATTAGATCTTCATCAGTCAAAACGATAATTAATTTCTTATCCATTGCCCATACTTCTCGACAAGTGTAGTAACATCCATTGTTACCGCCATTTCGAGAAATGATTACTCCAAAAAGTCCTGCACCATGAACTTTTAAATAATTGGCTATTTGAAGAACTTCTTTTTTTGTCACCTTTTTAGTGTAATTTTTTGCATCTAAAACTATGTAGTCGGCTAAATATCTATTACGTAAATGTGCCCAAAAACCTGTTTCAGCATAGTTTCTTAAAATGAAGTCGCGTCTATTTATTTTAAAATGGTCTGAATGTTCTGTAATTGGTGAAGATAAATCTGCACCAAATAAATAATCTAAAACTTTTTCAATGTGATTTTGATATTTCGACCAATCATTATTCTTATTGCCGGCAGGGATGGACTTTAAATCAACTATTAATTTGTCATGGGCAGCAGTATATTTTGTAGCCGTAAAAAGATCTTGAAAAAGTGGATGAACAGTTGCAGAAATTTCTTTAGCAAATGTTTGAGCAATATAATTGATGTCCCAAATTTCAATGCCACTTTTATGAATTAGAGTATTGTCTTTGTCAGAAAGAATGCCAGGGAACACTAAAATTAAACGAAACCCTTTCGCATATTTCCCAAATTCTTTTAACCGATCAATAACATCACGTAATCTTCTTTCTGTGAAGGTTGGAAAAACCTTTACCTCTATCAATAATTTCTCCCAAGTATTGTTATACTTTCTTTCTGTAATTATGTCTGCCCTGTAATGACTTTTTTCCAAAGGAGATTCTAAAATGAGATTTTTAAAATTTTCGTTTTTACGAATTAGATCTGAAATGAATTGAACAAATTCTAATCCCCTTAATAGTTGGTTCTGATGTTTTGAATATGGTTCGCCCCATTTTATTTTCTCTATGTCGACAACTGACGAAAGAGAACTCATTTTTTCTCTGTTGTTGGTTTTTTCTGCCTCTTTCCAATCAACTATATTTTTACTTTCTATAAAAGTGTAATGTGAGCTTTTAGTTTTACCTTTTTTATGAAAAACATCATCGATTACAATACCGGATAATAGTTGATCACCAATTACAAATCGAATATGACGATTATGTAGTCCTGCTTCTAAAAATTCAAGATGTGTCATTCTTTTATTGTATGATTGACCTTTAATTACTTAAACTATTTTTGTATCAAAACCAATGTATATACTCCAATCCATTTTGAAGTGGTATTTATGCCCAAAATAATTAGTACTAATTCTAAAATATTTTCAACTACTTTTTCAAATCAGTTGTATCTATTAAAGCGGACCAAAAACAGAAAAATATTTATAGAATAACAGGTTAGGGAGGATAGAGCAATAATTTCGGAGATTAAATACGGAATGTTGTCTTTCTAAAGAAACTTCAAGTAATCATATTTCATTCCCTGGTCAGGAGTTCTGCGTGTACTAAAAATTACAATTGTATTTCTAAAAATTCCTAAGAAATTACTGGAAATTCCCATGAAATTACATCAAGATTCCAGTTTTTGTTGAAAATTCCGAGTTTTTCCTGTTACTAGGGCATTTATTCCTGTGATATTCTGTATTTGGATTATGTACACCAACTAAAAGTTTCAAAAAAAGCATTTTATTCGTTTTTTGGAACAAGTTCATCAAGTGAATCACCATAAAAATGATCTTTTATCAAATCTGCCAATTCACTTACTTCGTGATAATAACGAGAACCCAGATTATAATCACTAATAATATTTTTTTTCGCTTCCCAATCATAGCCAGGATTTTCATTTGTAATCTTGCCGATATAACTTTTGTAAGCGGCTACTATTTTATGAGTTCCAAGATTTACACTTTCTAAGTCCGTTAACAATTTATCTGTTCGCACCTGCATTACCCCTAATGTTTTTGCTTTTCCAAAAAATCTAAATGAAATATTTTCAACTAATCTAACAATCTTAGGCCTATTAAAATCTTCATAAATGAGAATAGCATAAACTATCGACTCTAGGATATGATTTTGTGTAAGTTCTGAAATTAAAGTTCCAAAAGTCGATTTGAAATAATTATATCTTTTTTTGATGTAAGTCTCTTTTCTATGAATTGTAGCTTCTTGAGAAAAGGTCAAGTTATTTGCAATTTGATAGAGGAATATTAGTGTGATAAACCAAATTTCGTTTGAAATTGATTTGAAATCAGGTAGAATATTTGCTTTTACTTTTATAAAATGGTTGTAAACCAGATATGATAGTAACGATGTTGTTGTCCAATAGAGTGCTTGTCTTTTCCAATTTAATAAAGTTGCTCTGTTGGTAACAATATTGTGCAAAAGCCTGAATATGATATAGTAAATATTTACCAAATAAAAGTCGCGTACAAACTGGTCTAAATTGAGGTAGTAAATAATTGATGAGGTAATAATCAAATATACAATCGGAATAAAAACCCTAATCAAAACGTTAAAAGCCGGAGCTTCCTCTCTACGGACAAATAGTGATAACTCCATATAGCCTAAAGAATAGGAATGTTTGCCAATCCAGTTGACCGTGCAAAAAAGTCCTATTCCTAATAGAACTTGAAAAATAAAAATATACAACTTTTTAAATATTAAATGCGACAAACTTTAATCCTATGACCTTATGCGCTTTGGTTAAATAGATCAATAAACTTCTCCTCCACAGAACTAATATCACCATTCATGATAAGCTTTAAATAATCAAAGACAGAAACAGCCACTTGTTCGCCTGATTCATCTGCAATTTTTGAACCTATTTTTTTCAAAGCACCCTTTAAAAATCCAGATAAAGTGGTCTCGGGCATGATCCCTAACTCAACAAATAACTTCTTGAGTTTAGTTGTTGAATCATCTGGTAAATAAGATATAAAAACTGCCAAATAAGCATCAATTGATAATTGTACAATTTCTGAAGAAAAAGAACCATCCGTAATATGTTTCAGTTCTTTCAGCTTCGATTTTAAATGGTCAATTAGAAATGGATTACCAATTTCAATTTTAATTTGTTTATCTGGACCTTTGAGTAGTATTGGATTTAAAAGATGCTCCTTTAATTCGGCGTCTAGCTCTTCTTTACTAGTTTGTCTCAATTTTGATTCGTAAAGTAGATTACGAGCTTTTGTTCGAGTTATCCTTAATTCAGTGACAAGATCGTAGATTTCTGGATTCTTATGAAATACGCCGAGTTTTTGCAGTTTGATAAAAAGTAAAATATCAAAATCACGTTTAGACATCGATCCGTATGCAGGACTCATATATTCGGTAATTAATTCGATAAATTTTACTTTAATGTCTTCCGAGTTTAGCTCGTTCAGTTTAATTAAAATTTCATTCATAATATAGTTTTCTTTTGGACATATGGATTTTAAACTCAATTCCTGTATCCCATTACCTCACCACCAACTTCTTCACCCATTGTAACTCACCCTGCGAAATGTGCGCAAAGTAAACCCCCGGTGCTTGATCACTTAGGTCAAACGAATTACCAGAAGAAAGCTCATTTAATTTAAATTGGGCTACTTGCTTGCCTTGTTGGTCGAGAATGGTAATTTGCATGGGTTCAGTGCTGATACTTGACACTTGGAAAATGCCATCAGAGGGGTTGGGGAAGATGCCAATTTCAGTTTCTGAAGCCAAGACCTCTTCAAGACCTAAATACGCACCATCTTCATGATAACCATCTGGACCAGTGCGGTAGGTGAAAAAGAATGCATTTGACAAAGAATCTCGACCGCGTCCTGCAAAAATTAAATCACCGTCGTCTAAAATATTCATGCAATTGATAGAGGTATTTCTGAATTCATTGATGATAAAAT
>JBEBDG010000029.1:0-15016 GCA_041157165.1 Bacteroidota bacterium | reverse complement strand
CATTTCAAATCATAGAAATTTCACAAGCTCGATTTGATGTTCCCTACCACTTCCATGCTGAATTAGAATTAACACTCATTATTTCAGGAAAGGGAAAGCGATTTGTTGGCAACCAGGTATCTGATTTTGGTCCAGGAGATTTAGTACTATTAGGCCAAAATGTACCTCATTGTTGGCAAAATTATAGAGAAAATTTATTAATTGAAGAAGACCCCAAAGGAAGCCAGGCCTTGGTTATCCAATTTCATAAAGACTTTTTAGGCTCAGAATATCTAGAAAAACAGGAATTTCAATTTATCAAAAAATTACTTGAAAAAGCACAATCAGGCTTATCTATCATAGGTCCAACTCAAGATCGGATTGCGCGAGAAATGCTAGTTTTGAAAGAATTGAATCCCTTCCCTCGATTACTTTCCTTTTTGAACATTTTACATATATTAAGTATTTCAAGCGCAGATTTACACCCAATTGATCCAAGTGAAATAAAATTTGATCTTTCAAAAACAGATCTGGAGCGAATCAACAAAGTATATGCCTATGTAATTGCCAATTATACACAAGAAGTGCATTTAGATGAAGTAGCTCATTTGGCAAATATGACAGAAACAGCCTTTTGTCGTTATTTCAAAAAAACGACTCAAAAAACTTTCGTTGAATTGGTAACGGAATTTCGTATCAAGCATGCTTGTCAATTGCTTCGGAATACCTCAAAATCGATGGTAGAAATTTGCTTTGAAAGTGGATTCGGTAATCTATCGCATTTCAACAAGCAATTCAAAGAGTGGATGAAGACGCCTCCTTTACAATACCGTAAATTGGCAAAAGAGTGGATGAATTAGTCTTATTTTTTTTCAGGGAATAGCATACTTAGCCCTATACTTACTACCAAAATACTCATTATCACCGCCAAGGAATGCAAGGTAGTGAATCCCCATTGCTCGAGGTAATGATGTGCAAGCATCTTTCCACCTACAAAAGAGAGTAATATGCCAAGGCCCATAGGTAAAAAGCGAAATAAACCCATCAAACTGGATAAGAAAAAAAATAAGGAGCGCAATCCCATCACTGCAAAAACATTCGAGAAAAATACGATGTATGGATCTTTGGAGATGGAAAAAATGGCTGGAATTGAATCCACTGCAAATAAGATATCTGTAAAGGCAATGACTACTACAATTACAAACAAGGGGGTAATAAAAAGTTTGCCAGTTCTTTTTATTCGAACAAAAAATCTACCCGTTACGTTTCTTTGAAAGACATTGAAATACTTCGATAAAAGCTTAACTATAGGATGTTCAGCCGGTTTAATTTCTTTTTCTTCTTCCTTGCTAAAAAGTATTTTAATTCCGGTGTAGATCAAGAAGGCACCAAATAAATATATAATCCAATCAAATTTTTGAAGTAATGCCGCACCTAAAAATATGAAGATCAAGCGAAGAATAACTGCCCCTAAAATACCCCAAACAAGTATTTTTTTGTAATATCTTTTTTGAACCCCGAAGGAATTAAAAATGAGTATAAATACAAAAACATTATCTGCCGATAAGGAATATTCCACTAAATAACCGGTTATAAACTCTAAGCTCAAATTATTTTGAAAAATACGGAGCATTTGTTCATATCCTCCAGTACCTAAATTCAAATGCTTGGCATAGGATTGCTGGACTTCAAATAATTTTTGAGTTCCATCGATTCCATGCACCATACCTCCAAAAAATCGTAGGAATACATAAAATACCAAAGCAAGTGTCACCCATGCAGCACTCCAAAATCCAGCTTCTTTGAACGTAACTTCTTGATCTGGCCCCGTTTTAAAAAACCCTAAATCAAACAACATCACCAATAAAACTCCAATAGAAAATAGGGTAAAAAACAAAGTTTCGCTCATAAATCCGTAATTTTGAAAAATAGTCCTCAAATTTCGGAAATTTTCAGCGAACATTTATGTATAATGGTAAAAAGGTTATTGTCGTGATGCCCGCTTACAAAGCAGCATTAACTTTAGAAAAAACGTATAATGAAATCCCCCATGATTGGGTGGATGAAGTTATTTTAGTAGATGATTACAGTCCGGACAATACCGTGGAAGTTGCCAAGCAAATTGGAATTCAGCATGTCATTCGCCATGATAAAAACAAAGGATATGGAGGCAATCAAAAAACTTGTTATAAAAAAGCATTAGAATTAGATGGTGACATCGTTATCATGCTTCATCCGGATTACCAATATACTCCCATGTTGTTGAAAGCCATGATTTCCATCATTGGAAATGGACTGTACCCAGTTGTTTTCGCTTCTCGTATTCTAGGCAAAGGAGCCTTGAAAGGCGGTATGCCAATTTATAAATACATAGCCAATCGAATTTTAACACTTTTCCAAAATATTTTAATCAATCAAAAACTTTCCGAATACCACACAGGGTATCGAGCATTTTCGAAAGAAGTTTTACAAGCAGTAAATTTTGAAAAATGCGATGATGATTTCATATTTGATAACCAAATGGTATTACAAATTTTTTGGAAAAACTACGAGATCGGAGAAGTTACCTGTCCAACAAAGTATTTTGAAGAAGCTTCTTCTATCAATTTTAAAAGGAGTTCCATCTATGGTCTAGGCGTAATATGGTGGTCGATTCGGTACCGATTAGCTAAGTGGGGAATTTCCTGGGATTTAATGAAATAATGCTTAACGCTCAGCTGTGCTGAGCGTTAGACTATAATCTGATTAAAACGCCAGCCAATAAATTAAATCCGGCTTGCGGATAATAAAAATTCTCTGTGATGGTCTTACCATCATAAATATAACTATACGTATAGCCATTAGAGCTATACAACGTATTTGCCACATTGTTTAATAAAAGAGTGAAATCCATCCGTTTACTCCATTTGGTTGCGATTGGATACATGAAACGAATATCCTGTGTCCAGTAGGATTTCAAAACTCTTCCTTCATTGGAGGTGTTATCCAGATACTGCTTACCCACATATTTGGTCAATAAAGCAGTTTCCAATTTACCAGATTTGATAGTAAAAGTACTCCCTGCTATCAATGATGGAGAAAATGATATATCGGTTTTTCCATGAACGATTGCTTTCTCTTCATATGTGTCGTAATCTGTTACATATTCTACAAAATTATCAATTTTATTTTGACTAAAGGTTGCATTAGCTTGCCAGCTAATGTTTTTCGACAATTTCCAATTGACACTACTTTCCAAGCCTAATCGATAACTTGAAGCTACATTCTGACGAATAGGCTCTCCCACGCTGTTTAATTTTCCTGTCAATACCAACTGATCCCTATAATTCATAAAATAGGCATTCAATTGAAATGCTGTTTTTGTACCCTTTTGACTGTATCCTGCTTCATAATCCATCAAAAATTCAGCATTGGGCTTTTTGGTTGGATTGTCAATGAAATCTTGTCGACCAGGTTCCTTACTTCCAACTGCATAGGAAACATAAAATGAACCATTTTCTCCTACTTTTTGCGTTAATCCAAATTTAGGATTGAAAAAGGAATAGGTATTAATTTGGGAAATATCCTGACGTTTATCACCAATGCCCGACATGATATACCCAATAGTTCGGTATTGTAAATCAACCATAGCATCTAATTGATCTGTAATGGCCAGATTTGCCTTGGTGTAAAAATTCAAATCTGTTTTTTGTGCCCAACTTTGATACCAGCGATGACCCACATAAGAAGCAGGTATATCTCCCCCCACAACGTCTCCAAAATGCCGACCCACATACTTATTCCACGCCCCACCCACAGTCAACTTAAACCCTTTATTTCCATCGTAATTTAGACCAAATGTACTTCCGTAAAAATCATTGTCAAGCCACTTTTGGCGAATGATATTCGTATTATCAACAAGCTGCCCTTGCTTTACAAATGGTTTTAAATCATAAACAGATAAATCCGTGGAGGATTTAAACTCTTCATAATATCCTCTTCCGTAGGTATAGTGGAAATTTAAATCTAAATTCCAATGGGTATTCAAGGTATGATGCGTCAATAATTGATAATGATCTTGTGCATAATTATCGGTTTGGTTCGGATAGGTATAATAATTATAGGTGCGACCGCTAGATAACAAATTTCTGGCATCTTCCTCGCCCAACCAATTACGTTCTATAAAAGCATTTATTTCCGTCAAGTCACCATTTATTCGACTCTCTGGGGTTCCATACCAAGACTGAAAGGTCTTTTCTTTACCTGTAAAGAAATTGAAACGAATCATGGATTTTTCTCCAAAATAGGCTCCTGATACATACAATGATCGCAAATTGGAAAATGAACGGTCAATATAACCATCTGAAACAATACGCGACAATCGGCCGTCAAGGGTAAAATTACCTTTCATTAAACCTGTACCAAACTTTAAGGTAGATTTTAAGGTATTGAAAGAACCACCTGAAATAGAAGCTTCACTGTAAGCCTTTTCTTCAAATTCATTGGTTTGCATATTTACGGATCCCCCGAATGCTCCAGCACCATTGGTGCTAGTTCCCACGCCACGTTGAATTTGCAAGGAGGCCACAGAAGAGGCAAAGTCTGGCATATTTACCCAGTAGGTTCCTTGTGATTCGGAATCATTCACCGGAATTCCATTGATCGTAATGTTAACTCGAGAGGCATCCGATCCTCGAATTCGAATACCTGTATAGCCGATACCTGCCCCAGCATCGGAAGTGGTTACAATTGAAGGGGTAAACTGCAACAACATAGGCATGTCTTGTCCCAAATTACTCTTTCTCAATTCCTCTGCACCTACATTGCTATAGGCCATTGCGGAAGAAGACCCTGCACGAGTTCCTTGAACAATCACCTCATCATTTAAAAAATTACTTCTCTCCAATAAAACGGTTTGAAATCCTTGAGAAACAGCTATTCTTTGTTCTAAATAACCTACATAACGAATCAAAAGATGGGCATCTGTTGGAATGCTACTTAAAGAAAAAAGTCCTTTGGCATCTGAGATAGTTCCTTTTTGAGATCCCTCTAAGATGATCGTGGCACCCCAAAGAGGTAATTTAGAATCTTTTTCAAGAATTCGGCCGTCGATGCGGCCGCTATTTTTTTGTGCAAAAACTTGAACAAAAAACAAGCTAAACAATAGCATAAACAAAACATGTGTCGTTAATCTTTTCATTTTTTGAAACGTTTAACAACAGGTAAAGGAGTCAAATCCTGTTTGAATTTAACATAACACCCTTCATATTTTCGATTTTTTTGAGGTTTCAGCGCTAAAACCTCTACAAAATCCCTTCGGCAGCATTACCTGCATCAGGTTCTATGGGTATAATCTCAGCCTTTATTTAAAGGCACCCCTTTTTGTGGATGCACAAAGTTACAAATTTTTCTACCTTTGCAAACTCAATAGCATAAAATTTGCCAAAAGAATGATTGTAAAGGACTTCTTACAACTTTATAAGGATGACGGATTTATTCAAAGTATTTCCGCAAAAATCAAATCCACAGAGATTGGCAATTCCTTGTTTATCAAAGGTCTAACAGGTGCTTTAGATACTGTTTTGCTTGCAAGTGTGGCAAATGAGCAATCGTTATATTTAATCATTTGCGCAGATAAAGAAGAAGCATTTTATGTTCAAAACGATTTACAAAGTTTAGTAGGTGATTCTTCAGTGGCCTTGTTTCCTACATCAGCCAAAAAGCCCTATGAGTGGGAAGAAATTGATAATGCAAATGTATTATTAAGAGCTGAAACCCTTAATTTATTGAGTAATTATGCCAATCAAAAATTGTTTATTGTTTGTTACCCTGAATCCCTAACTGAAAAAGTAATTAACAAGAAATCACTTGTAAAAAATACACTTTCAATTCGGGTAGGTGACAAAATTGACCCTGCTTTTATCGCCGAAACTTTAAATGAATACGATTTTGAAAGGAGTGATTTTGTATACGAAGCCGGACAATACTCCGTTCGTGGCGGAATCGTAGACGTATTTTCCTATGCGGCAGAATATCCATACCGTTTGGATTTCTTTGGCAATGAAGTAGAAAGCATCCGTACATTTAACCCAGAAACCCAATTATCAATTACCTCCGTTTCTGCAATGCACCTCATTCCAGATGTGCAAACCAAATTAGTTCAAGAATCTAGAGAAAGTTTTTTTTCCTTTCTTCCCAACAATACCATCATTTGGGTTAAAGATTTGGAAAGTTTAGAAGCCACTTTGGAAACTAATTTTGAAAAAGTCACAGAACATTATGAACAAATTTCCATACAAGGAGGTAACATAACGGTTGTATCGAAACCCTCTGAAAGATGGGAAACAAAAAAAGAAGTATTTAAATATTTAAAGAACTATATAACTATAGAATTTGGGAAACGGAATAAATTAAAGGCTGCCGAAAGCATTTTGTATCCATCGAGCAATCCGGGTTCCTTTCAAAAAGATTTTCAACGATTATCCAATGCTTTACTTGATAATCAAACCAAGGGATTTACCAATATCATTGCCTCTGAGTCGCCCCGACAATTAGAACGATTAGAAGTTATTTTCAATGAAATCAATTCAAGTATCCAATTCAAACCCCTTCAAATTTCTCTTCGAGAAGGCTTTATTGATGAACAGTTAAAAATTGCTTTTTATCCGGATCATCAAGTTTTTGAACGATTCCATCGATACAAGGAAAAAAATAAATTTTCTAAAAATAAAGCCCTCACACTTAAAGAACTTAGAAATTTACAAGTAGGCGATTATGTGACCCATGTGGACTATGGAATTGGCCGTTTTGCAGGCTTAACATTGGTCCAAACCTCCAATGGCGAGCAAGAGGTATTGCGGTTGATTTACCGGGACGATGATATTTTGTCGGTATCCATTCATTCGCTTCACAAAGTTTCCAAATATTCTGGAAAAGATGGGTCCGCTCCATCGATGTCGAAATTAGGTTCGCCAGATTGGGAAAACAAAAAGTCCAGAGTCAAAAAACAAGTAAAAGACATTGCCAAAGAGTTGATCTCTCTATATGCCAAACGAAAAGCAGCACCTGGATTTGCCTTTTCACCCGACACTTATTTACAAGCTGAACTGGAATCGTCGTTTTTATATGAAGATACCCCCGACCAAGCAAAAGCTACATCAGAAGTAAAAGCCGACATGGAAAAACCCCACCCAATGGACCGACTGGTTTGTGGAGATGTTGGGTTTGGAAAAACGGAAGTGGCCATTCGAGCTGCATTTAAAGCTGTGGCCGATTCCAAACAAGTAGCCATTTTGGTGCCCACCACAGTACTTGCCATGCAACATTTTAGAACCTTTCACGACCGATTAGCAGCCTTCCCCTGTAAGGTTGAATATGTGAATCGTTTCAGGTCTTCCAAAGAAATAAAGGCAACGCTTGATCGCGTTGCGTCGGGAGAAACAGATATTTTAATTGGTACGCATCGCTTGGTAAATAAAGACGTCAAATTTAAAAATCTTGGATTGATGATTATTGATGAAGAACAAAAATTTGGCGTAAAAGTAAAGGACAAATTAAAAGAAATGCGAGTAGATGTAGACGTTCTTACCTTAACTGCAACTCCAATTCCACGAACTTTGCATTTTTCATTAATGGGAGCACGAGATCTTTCTATCATCGCCACACCCCCTCCAAATCGACAGCCTGTTGAAACCAAATTGGTTGTTTTAAGCGATGAAATATTAAGAGATGGCATCCGAAATGAATTAATGAGAGGAGGACAAGTATTTGTGGTACACAATCGCATCAATGAATTAGACAGCACGGCTAATCGTATTTTAAAGTTGGTGCCCGATGCGAAAGTCGCAGTTGCCCATGGTCAAATGGAGGGTGATAAATTAGAAAAAATCATGATGAACTTTATAGAAGGCAATTATGATGTTTTAGTAGCTACCAATATCATTGAATCTGGTCTCGATATTCCGAATGCAAATACCATTTATATCCTAAATTCCAACCATTTTGGACTTTCTGATCTCCATCAAATGAGAGGCCGTGTAGGTAGAAGTAATAAAAAGGCCTATTGTTTCTTAGCGGTGCCTTCTCTATCAACACTTACCTCAGACGCTAGAAAAAGGCTAAGTGCACTAGAAGAATTCTCTGATTTAGGAGATGGTATAAAAGTAGCCATGCGTGATTTGGATATCAGAGGAGCTGGAAATTTATTGGGTGCAGAGCAAAGTGGTTTTATCAATGATTTAGGCTACGACATGTACCATAAAATATTAGATGAAGCCGTTCAAGAATTGAAAGAACATGAATTTAAAGCACTTTTTGAAGCAGATCTAAAAGAAATCGCAGAAACATTAAAAATTGATTGCAGTATTGAAACCGACCTTCGTGTATTGATTCCTGAAAATTACGTACAAAGTATTTCGGAAAGACTTTCCATCTACACTCAATTAGATGAGATTGAAGACGAATCGAAATTAAACTCCTTTATGAAAGAATTAGAGGATCGATTTGGAAAGTTACCAAATGAGGTAGAGGATATGATAGAGTTGGTAAAATGTAGGTGGGCTGCCCAACAATTGGGAATTGAAAAAATTATTTTGAAAAACAATAATTTAAAACTTTACTTCGTTAATTCAGAAGCGCAAAATAGTCAACTCGTAATCAAAGTCATTCAATTTGTTAATTCAAAAAAGGGACTTTGCCAATTACGGGAAAAGGCAGGTAATTTGATTATGCAGGTAGATAAAATTAGTTCCATCAAAGAATTGAAAACTATTTTATCAGATATAGCAGCTTAGTTTTGAGCAATCAATTGAATTATATACCTTTGTTTTTAAAATTCTGTAGAAATAGAAAAACTAATGATAGGGAAGATTAAATTAGGGATAGGAATGATCGTATGTTTATTCATGCTAACTGCCTGTCCTCTTGAAAAAGCATCTAACAAACTAGTTAGTTCTGGTAAAGCGAGTAGTGGCAATATCGGTTCGGTTTCTACCGCAACTGGTTTGGCTTACAATCAAAAAGGAGGATTCCAAACTGATAAAAGTTTCACAGGTCAATCTGCAGGGCCCAACTTGGTGTTTATTGAAGGAGGGCGATTTGTTATGGGAACAGTTGAAGAGGATGTTTTAGGAACACACGACAACATCGAAAGAACGGTCTCCGTGCAATCTTTTTACATGGATGAAACAGAGATTGCAAACATCCACTGGTTGGAATATTTGTATTCAGTTCAAAAAGATTCAACTCAAGAATTTTATGAGTCGGCTTTGCCAGATACAACGGTATGGAGAAATGATTTGGCATTTAATGATCCATATGTTGAGCAATATTTACGATTCCCTGGCTTCAGAATGTATCCTGTGGTTGGGGTTTCATGGAAACAAGCTAATGACTATTGTAAATGGAGAACCGCAGTCGTAAATAAGAAATTATCAGAAGACAATACTTCTTCTCCTATTTTGAAACTACCAAAAGGTAAAAAAGCAAAAGCGGCTGCAGCAGCAGCGGCTTCCCAGCGTTCAGTTGCCCAGAGCCGCCCTAGTATTGAGTCCGGAAAATTATTGCCTTCCTACCGCCTTCCAACAGAAGCAGAGTGGGAATATGCAGCCAAAGCTCTAATTGGAACAATGAATGAAGATGAAAATCAAAGCAACCAACGTATTTATCCTTGGGATGGCCCCTACATGCGTGGTCAATTATCCAAGAAAAACAAAGGACAAATGTTGGCCAATTTCAAAAGAGGTAGAGGTGATTATGCAGGTTTAGCAGGAAAATCCAATGATGGTGCAATTATCACGAATGAAGTTTATCGCTTTGCCCCTAATGATTTTGGCTTATATCAAATGGCAGGAAATGTGAACGAATGGGTATATGATTTGTATCGTCCATTATCTTTCCAAGATTTCAGTGATTTAAATCCAATCCGAAGAAATGACTTTTTAGATAAAGCTTCACAATACGACAAGAAAAATAACAATTCCTTGATTGACAATAGATCAAGGGTTTACAAAGGGGGGTCGTGGGCAGATGTTGCTTATTGGTTGGCTCCAGGTACACGACGCTTCATCGATGAAGACTCTTCAACTGCTACCATTGGCTTCAGATGCGCAATGATTTCTGCAGGAACGAACAAATAAAATGTTGTTAGTCCGCATTCAGCGGACTACTGCCAAACAAGCAACCGAGAGACGAGAAACTCCAGATTCTTCTAATAATTTTCCAGCGGCAAGACAGGTAGCTCCGGTAGTTAGTGTGTCATCTAATAATAAAATTCTTTTATTATCGATTTTTTGTGGAATCACTTCAAAACTATTTTTTAGTTGTTGAAAGCGATCCCTTCGATCAAGGTGTACTAAAGAATCGGAATACTTTGTACGAAAAAGACAATCATTTAACACGGGTCGATTTATTATTTTTGAAATCCCCTTGGCAATTTCTTCTGATTGATTATACCCTCTCTCTTTAAAGCGTTTTGGGTGCAAAGGAATAGGGACAATTCCATCTAGCTCTAAATTATTCAGTTCGTTTTCTACCGATTTGGCAAATTTTTTTCCCATAAATTGTGCCAATGGAACATTCCCCTTGTACTTTATTTGATGCATGATAGATTGCATACTTCCCTTTTCAACAAACCAAGCAAAAGCTAAAATTGCCTCTAAAGAAAGCTCACTTTCAAATTTTTCTATCATATAATTGGATTTTTCTTGCCGAAAATCATACCGAGGAAGAGCCATTAAACAAGAAATGCAAATAAATTCTTCGCCAAAAAGTAAGGCCTCTTGGCAAGCACAGCATTGTTTGGGATAAATCAATTGTAAAATGAATGTAAACATTAAGAAAAAATTTTTGTATTTAATTAAGATTCAGTAATTTTGCACCCCTAAAAGGTTATGTATAACGAAATAGTTTTTTTTCATTGTCCAACAATCTTATAATTAAAGCGTAAACAAAAGAATTCTTATAATCAACATTTAAAAAATGGCACGCGATTTAAAATTTACCAGAAACATTGGTATTGCCGCCCACATTGATGCGGGTAAAACAACTACCACAGAACGTATCCTGTATTATGCAGGTGTAAGCCACAAAATTGGTGAAGTTCACGATGGAGCAGCAACAATGGACTGGATGGAACAAGAGCAAGAGCGTGGTATCACTATCACATCTGCTGCAACTACGGTTTCTTGGAACTACCGTAATCAACCTTATCATGTTAACATCATTGACACTCCTGGTCACGTTGACTTTACTGTAGAAGTAAACCGTTCTCTTCGTGTATTAGATGGTTTAGTGTTCTTGTTCAGTGCTGTAGATGGTGTAGAACCTCAGTCAGAAACAAACTGGCGTTTAGCAAACAACTACAATGTAGCTCGTATTGGTTTCGTTAATAAAATGGACCGTTCGGGTGCAGATTTCTTAAACGTATGTCGCCAAGTTAAAGAAATGTTGGGCTCGTATGCAGTACCTCTTCAGTTACCTATTGGTGCAGAAGATAAGTTTGAGGGCGTAGTAGACTTAGTAAACTTCCGTGGTATTAAGTGGAATGAGCATGACAAAGGTATGACCTTCACTGAAGTACCTATTCCAGATGATATGTTGGAAGAAGCAACTGAGTACCGTGAAAAATTATTAGAAGCGGTTGCTGAGTTCGATGAGTCTTTGATGGAGAAATATTTTGACGATCCTAATTCAATTACTGAAGATGAAATTTTGGCTGCATTGCGTCAGGCTACGATTTCAATGAAAATAGTACCAATGCTTTGTGGTTCTTCTTTCAAGAACAAAGGTGTTCAGACAATGTTGGATTATGTAATGGCGATTTTACCATCTCCATTGGATAAAGAAAGCATCAAAGGTACAGATCCAAATACTGGAGCTGAAATCGAAAGAAAACCTTCTGAGTCAGAGCCATTTGCTGCATTGGCATTTAAAATTGCAACTGACCCATATGTTGGTCGTTTGTGTTTCATTCGTGCCTATTCTGGAGGCTTAGATGCTGGTTCTTACATCTTGAATAACCGTTCAGGCAACAAAGAGCGTATCTCTCGTATTTTCCAAATGCATGCTAATAAGCAAAACTCTATCGAGCGTTTAGGTGCTGGAGATATTGGTGCAGTAGTAGGTTTCAAAGATATTAAAACTGGAGATACCTTAACTGACGAGAAAAACCCTATCATCCTTGAGGCAATGGAATTCCCAGAGCCGGTAATTGGTTACGCGATTGAGCCAAAGAAAACAGCTGATGCTGACAACTTCTCAAAAGCAATTACAAAGTTGATTGAAGAAGATCCAACCTTACAAGTTGAATCTAACGAAGAAACTGGTCAAACCATTATCAAAGGTATGGGTGAGCTTCACTTAGAAATCATTATCGACCGTATGCGTCGTGAATTCAAAGTGGAAGTAAACCAAGGTGCTCCTCAAGTTGCTTATAAAGAAGCCTTAACCAAAACAACTGAACACCGTGAGGTTTACAAAAAGCAATCAGGTGGTCGTGGTAAGTTTGCTGATATCGTATTTGAAATCGGACCAAGAGAAGATGAAAAATCTGGCTTAGAGTTCGTAAACAATATCGTAGGTGGTGTTATTCCTCGTGAATTCATCCCTGCCATTCAAAAAGGTTTTGAAGAGGCCATGAAAACAGGTGCTTTAGCAGGATATCCAATGGATTCCATGAAGGTTCGCTTGTTCCATGGTTCTTTCCACGATGTCGATTCAGATTCATTGTCATTTGAATTGGCAGCTCGTATGGGTTACAAAGAAGCAGCTAAAAATGCAGGTGCTAAATTGATGGAACCTATCATGGCCGTAGATATCGTAACACCAGACGAATATACGGGACCAATCACGGGTGACTTAAACCGTCGTCGTGGTATCATGAAAGGGATGGACTCTCGTCAAGGAGCTGTTATCTTAAAGGCTGATGTACCATTATCTGAATTATTTGGTTATGTAACTGATTTACGTACCATGTCATCAGGTCGTGCAACAGCTTCTTTAACCTTCTCACATTACGAATTCGTACCGCAAAATATTGCAGACGAAGTGGTGAAGAAAGCAAAAGGATTATAAAACTCTTCAAAGCCTCCTTCTGGAGGCTTTGATTTTCTACCTTATTTAGTTTAAAAAAAGATTTTTTTTCATTATGTCAAGTTTAGCCAATCAAACCGGAGTATTACACGGAGACGCAGTACAGGAGTTATTTGAAATTGCCAAAAAACACCAATTTGCATTACCTGCTGTGAATGTAACCGGAACAGATACAGTAAACGGAGTATTAGAGGCTGCAAAAGCAATCAACTCTCCAGTAATTATTCAGTTCTCTAATGGAGGTGCTCAGTTTTATGCTGGAAAATCTCTTCCAAATGGCAACCAAGAAGCTTCTATTGCAGGCGCTATCTCTGGGGCTCACCATGTTCACCAATTGGCGGCAGTTTATGGCGTTCAAGTGATTTTACATACGGACCATTGTGCTAAAAAATTGTTACCTTGGTTAGATGGCTTATTAGATGCAGGTGAAAAATTCTACGCTGAAACTGGCAAGCCTTTGTTCTCCTCTCATATGATCGACCTTTCGGAAGAGCCATTAGAAGAAAACTTAGAAATCTGCGCTAAATATTTAGAGCGCATGGCCAAAATGGGCATGACATTGGAAATTGAATTAGGTGTAACAGGTGGTGAGGAAGATGGTGTAGACAATTCTGATGTTGATTCTTCTAAGTTATATACTCAGCCTGAAGAGGTTGCTTATGCTTATGAAGTGTTAAGCAAAATCTCTCACCGTTTCACCATTGCTGCCGCTTTTGGAAATGTGCATGGGGTTTATAAGCCAGGAAACGTAAAATTAGAGCCTAAAATTTTGAGAAATTCTCAAGACCACATAAAGGCTAAATACGGTTTGTCAGCTGAAAAACCTATCAATTTTGTATTCCACGGTGGTTCTGGTTCTTCTCGTGAGGAAATCCGTGAGGCAATCTCATACGGTGCCATTAAGATGAATATCGATACCGATTTACAGTGGGCTTTCTGGGAAGGAATTCTAAACTTTTATAAAGAAAAAGGTGATTACCTTCAAGGCCAAATAGGAAATCCAACGGGAGAAGATGCTCCAAACAAGAAATTCTATGACCCACGTGTTTGGTTGAGAAAAGGTGAAGAAACATTTGTTGCTCGTTTGAAAGAAGCTTTCGAAGACTTAAATGCTGGAAACGCAAATCAATATTTATAAAATGTTTCAAACATTTTTTATAAAAAGACCGCTTATGCGGTCTTTTTTTTACCCTTATGAAACTAATTATTTAAATTACATGTTACTACATGTAAATTGAAAGCCCATGAAATACGAATTACATCCAGCAAACTCCAGAGGTACTGCAGATTATGGTTGGTTAAAAGCTACCTACAGCTTTAGTTTCGCAAATTATTATAATCCTTCCAGAATTCATTTCGGAGCATTGCGTGTATTGAATGATGATTTTATAAAAGGGGGAATGGGATTTGGGAAACACCCACACGATAACATGGAAATCGTTACGATTCCCTTAAAAGGTGCCGTTGCACACGAGGATTCAACAGGAATGAGTGGGATTGTGAGGGCTGGAGATGTTCAAATTATGTCGGCAGGTTCTGGAATTTATCATTCAGAAAAAAATGCCAGTCATACGGAAGATTTACAATTGTTTCAAGTTTGGGTGATGCCTAAATTAAAAAATATTGCACCTCGTTACGACCAGAGAACCTATGATGAAGCCGAATATAAAAACAATTGGAAAACAATTGTTTCCCCACTAGGTAGTGAAATCGATTCATTACAAGTGAATCAAGATACCTATTTTAATATAACTCATTTGGATTCAAATAAATCGTTGGATTACACCTTCCACCACGATCGCCAAGGAGCCTTTGTTATGGTCATAGAGGGCTCAATTGAGTTGGCTGGGCAGTCATTAGGCCGCAGGGATGCCATTGGGGTTTATGACACGAATACGGTGACTATAAAGGCAACTAAAGATGCGCAAGTGTTATTAATTGAAGTGCCGAAGTAAAAATGAGTGGAAAG
>JBEBDG010000028.1:0-15027 GCA_041157165.1 Bacteroidota bacterium | reverse complement strand
GAAAATCTGGCACTTTTTAAAGCCATGCGTGCTGGAGAATTTGAAGATGGCGCTAAAGTCCTTCGGGCAAAAAT
The DNA here is from genome assembly GCA_041157165.1 of Bacteroidota bacterium. Lineage (GTDB taxonomy): Bacteria > Bacteroidota > Bacteroidia > Cytophagales > Spirosomataceae > Sandaracinomonas. Next base: position 14,953 of record JBEBDG010000028.1, on the reverse strand, counting down.
CGACATGGCGCATCCAAATATGCACATGCGAGATCCCCTCCTATATCGAATCAGGACAGTACCTCACCATCGAACAGGCAATAAATGGTGTATTTACCCAATGTATGATTTTGCACATGGGCAATCCGATTCGATTGAAGAAATTACCCATTCCATCTGTACCTTGGAGTTTGATGTTCATCGACCATTGTACGATTGGTTTATTGAAAAATTGGAAATTTTTCCTTCTCATCAGTACGAATTTGCACGTTTGAACCTTTCTCATACAGTTATGAGTAAGCGAAAATTATTGCAGTTGGTAAATGAAAAAGTAGTTTCTGGGTGGGATGACCCTCGAATGCCAACAATTTCTGGCTTGAGAAGGCGTGGTTACACTCCTGCCTCAATTCGTTTGTTTTGTGAGAAAATAGGTGTGGCAAAAAGAGAGAATTTGATTGATGTCAGCTTATTAGAATTTTGTATTCGAGAAGATTTAAATAAAACGGCCTCCCGATTTATGGCTGTTTTAGATCCAATCAAACTAACAATTGTTAATTATCCAGAAGGGCAATCTGAGGAATTACATATTGAAAATAATCCAGAGGACCCCAACAGTGGAAAACGATTGGTCCCATTTTCTCGGGAATTGTATATAGAAAGAGAAGATTTTTTAATTGATCCTCCGAAAAAATTCTTCCGTCTCGGACCGGGTTTAATGGCTCGATTGAAAGGTGCCTACATTGTAAAGGTGGAAGATTTTACTTTAAACGAAGATGGAAGTGTTAATGAGGTTTTTGCCAGCTATATACCAGAAAGCAAGTCGGGTTCAGACACCTCGGGCATTCAAGTAAAAGGAACCATACATTGGGTATCCAAACAACATGCAAAAACGGCAGAAGTCCGATTATTTGACCGATTATTAATTGTTGAGGATTCAGGTGATTTAGGTGATGATTTTATAAAATTCATTAATCCAGATTCACTTCAAATGCTTGATAAAATTTACATCGAACCAGCACTCGCTCAAGTAGAAATCGGACAAGGCTTGCAATTTATTCGAAAAGGATATTTCTGCAAAGATGTTGATAGTAATGAGGAACATTTAATTTTCAACCGAACCGTTACCCTAAAAGATACTTGGGCTAAGGTTCAAAATAAGTAAAATGAATCCTACTTTTATTAAACGTTTTTTGGTCATTTTATATGGTGCAGGACTGATTGGGTTAAGCTTTCAGGCCTACCGGTCTTTTTTTCAACCACTGACACCTTATACATTGTGGTTCACCGGATTTATATGTTTATATCTATATCCTACTAAAAATATTAAAACGTATGCAAGTTTTGCCATGCTTTTTCTGGCAGGATATTTAGTAGAAGTGGTAGGCGTAAAAACAGGGAAGCTTTTTGGTGAATATGCCTACGGAGCAACTTTGGGAACAAAAATTGCTGAAGTACCTTTAGTGATAGGTATGAATTGGCTTATTTTGCTCATGAGCACAAGTGCGGTTGTAGAAGAATGGGGATTTGGTGGCTTATTTGGAAAATCTGCACTTGGTGCTGGTCTTATGACTTTTTTAGATTTCTTTATTGAACCCGTTGCAATTCATTTTGATTATTGGCAGTGGAAATTCAATCAAATTCCAATTCAAAATTTTGCAGCTTGGTGGTTGATTTCTTTTATTTTCCATTTTATTTACCAACAAATGGAATTAAATCTCAAATCTAGTCTATATCGATTGGTAGCACTATTACAATTTATTTTTTTTATAGGATTACTACTTCTTACTTAACTAAACTCCTCTCCTAAAGCCGAAGCATCTTCTACAAACTGCTTTACATCCTGCTCTTTGTCTTTAGGACAAATCATCAAGACATTTTGATTCTCTACCACAATAAAATCTTTTAGACCGCTGATAACCACCAATTTTTCAGGTGATGTTTTCACGATTGTGTTATTGGTATTGTAAATTAATGCATTTGCATCAACCACATTTCCATTGTGGTCTTTATCTTGAATTTCATACAAAGACTTCCAGGTACCTAAATCAGACCAACCAATATCGGCGAGCACCACTTTTACATCTTTAGATTTTTCCATAATGCCCACATCCACTGATATATTTTTACAAACTGTATATACCTTTCGGATGAATTCATTTTCATTTTCGGAATAATAGATGGACATCCCTTCTTCAAATTGTTCGGCCAAACGGGATTGGTGTTTTTCTAATTCCTTTTTAAACGTCTTAACAGAGAAAATGAACATTCCTGCATTCCAAACATAATCACCACTATCCAAAAAGGCTTCTGCTAATTCAATGTTTGGTTTTTCTGTAAATGTTTTCACATTAAACACATCAGAAGAATCATTGGGTTGATACTGAATATACCCATAGCCTGTGTCTGGTCGGGTGGGAAGAATTCCCAAAGTTACCAATACTTGCTCTTTGGCTGCTTCCAGTGCAATTTTGATTTTCTGTTGGTAGGTTTCAGTCTTTAAAATCACATGATCAGAAGGAACAACAACCAATGTAGCTTTCGGATTGATTTTTGAAATTTTATAGGCAGCATATGCGATACAAGGAGCGGTATTTCTTCTTTGAGGTTCACAAAGAATTTGATAGTCTTTTAAATAAGGCAACTGCTCTTTAACAATTCCAGAAAATTCTTGCGAAGTTACTACATACACATTTTCAGAAGGGATCATTCCATTGAACCGGTCAGCAGTTTCTTGGAGCATTGTTTTCCCGGTACCTAGTACATCATGGAATTGTTTTGGAAAATGACTTCTGCTAATTGGCCAAAATCGTGTTCCTATTCCACCGGCCATAATGACCAAGTATTTATCTTTCATGTAGAAGAATCAAATTTGTAAGAGTCCGTAAAATTAGCAAGAAAACAAAAGAATCGACTAAAATTTTAATAAAAATATGTAATTTCACCGAATTAAAAACAAACTGATATTTATCAGTTGTATCTTTTTTTTACAATTATTTCTCAATAAAATACATGGATAATCCATAAATCTTATTTAGATTTGTAATTATTTGTATAATATTGACAAATATGTTCACACAAAATTATTTTTTATGAAAAAACTTTTTACTCAAGCATTAGCATCGATTATTGTGCTTCTACTTTGTAGTTTTTCAATCTTCGCACAAACTAAGTTAACCGGAAAGGTTTCAGATGCTGCAAGCAAAGAATCATTAATTGGAGTAAGTATAGCCGTTAAAGGAAAAGTAATTGGTACCATTACAGACGCCAATGGTAATTTTTCTTTGACAACCTCTACTCCAAAGCCATTTACCCTATCCATTTCAATGGTGGGTTATGAGAAACAAGAAATTCAAGTTACAGGTAATAAAACAGACTTTCAAATTGCGCTAAAAGAACAAACAGTATTAGGACAAGATGTTGTTGTTTCGGCTAGTAGAATGGAAGAAAGCGTTCTTCAATCTCCTGTTACGGTTGAAAAAATGGATATACGTTCTATCAGAGAGACTCCATCAGCTTCTTTTTATGATGCTTTAAGAAATCTAAAGGGGGTTGAATTGAGCTCTCAATCTGTTTCTTTTTCATCTGTTAACATGCGCGGATTCGGATCAAACGGAAACGTTCGTGTTGTTCAATTAATTGATGGAATGGATAACCAAGCACCTGGATTAAATTTTGCCGTTGGAAATATCGTAGGTATTTCTGAATTGGACTTAGAAGGTGTTGAGGTTTTACCTGGTGCAGCATCCGCTTTATATGGTCCAAACGCAATCAATGGTTTATTATTAATGAGCTCCAAAAGCCCATTCTTGTACCAAGGATTGAGTGCTCAAGTTAAAACAGGTTTGATGTATGCTAATAATCGTTCAGAATCAACAACACCTTATGGTGATGTTTCTATTCGTTGGGCAAAAGCATTCAATAATAAATGGGCCGTTAAGTTCAACTTCAATCGTTTGACAGCCCAAGATTGGCAAGCAACAGATTATCGCGACCAAAGTTTATTAAACGGTAATGCTTTAGGTGTTGCCGATAGAAACAGCAATTTAGGGTTTAATGGGGTTAATATCTATGGAGATGAAACAAATATCAATATGTATACATCTTTATTAGGTTCAGTTCCGGGGATCGTTTCTTCTGCCTTAGCAGATCCGACTAACCCTGCAAGTGCATTTGGATTGGGCTTATTTAAATTTGGACAAGCTCTTGGTGCAAAACCTGAAGATCTATTAAAGTATTTTGTACCCAATGTATCGATTTCTCGTGAAGGGTTTAAAGAAGCTGATTTAGCAAGTTATGGAAATAATAACATTAAATTCAATGCGGCTCTTCATTATCGTTTCAACGATAAAGTGGAATTGATTTTACAAGGAAATTATGGCCAAGGTACAACTGTCTATACAGGTGCTGACCGTTATTCTATCAAAAACTTCAGCATGGGTCAATACAAAGCTGAAGTTAAAGGTTCTAACTTCTTTATTAGAGCTTATACTACTCAAGAAAATTCTGGTGATGCTTATGCAACTGGAACATTGGGTCAATTGGTGAATGAATATGCGAAACCTAGTACTGCTTGGTATCCGTCATTCTTCCAAGCTTTCGCTGGCTTATCTTTCACAAAATTTGCTACCGAATTACAAACAAATTTAGCGAAAGGACAAGCTCCGGCATTAGCATTAGGAAATGCAGTTGCAGTTAATACAGCATCCTATCCTTATTATTTAGGTACTGCCCGCCAGGTGGCTAATTCACCAGCAACAATTGGTGGTGTTACCTATCCAGGACAGTTATTCCCAGGAACAGCAGGATTTAATCAGGCTGTTGAAGCCATTAAAAATAAAGCATTACCAGCTGGTGCTAAATTTTTGGACAAATCTGCTTTGTACCACTATGAGGGTATGTACAATTTCACTGAAAAGTTGAATAACAAATTAGATTTGATTGCAGGTGCAAATTATCGTGTTTATGCCCTGAACTCAGAGGGTACTTTATTTGCCTTAGATGCAAATGGACAAGAGTTTTCTATTCATGAATACGGTGGATATGTTCAATTAGGTAAAAAATTCATCAACGACAAGTTGAAAATTACAGGTTCGATGCGTTATGATAAGAATGAAAACTTTGATGGACAGTTCTCTCCAAGAATTTCAGGAGTATTCACACAAGGAAATTCCAACTTCCGTGTATCTTACCAAACTGGATTTAGAATTCCAACAACACAAGATCAGTACATTAACCTTTTAACTCCTTCAGCAAGATTATTAGGAGGTTTAGGGGTAATTCAAGATCGTTATAATTTGTCTGGTAATTCATTCACTTTACAATCTTTACTTACAGGAAAACCAGAGATTTATACTGCAAAATCTTGGAAACCAGAGCAAGTGGCAACTACTGAATTTGGTTATAAAGGAATGTTATTTGAAAATATGTTAGTAGATTTCTATTTATATAATAGTACATATACTAATTTTTCTGCTGGTTTAGCGGTGGTACAAACGCCTGCTCAACACAAAGACCCAAATACCTTAGGAAATAAAGTGTATTCATTCCCTTCTAACGTGGAAAACGAAGTGAAAACAAAAGGCTGGGGTTTAAGTTTGGAATACCGTTTACCGGGCAACTGGACTCTTGGTGGCAATGCATCTAACAATGAGGTTTCTGATAATGGTGGATTGTCCAATTATCAATTGGCATTCAACACTCCATTATTCAGAACAAACGTTTCATTAGGTAATCGTAATATTGCAAACTCAGGATGGGGCGTAAATGCAGTTTGGAGATTCCAAGAAGGTTTTGTTTGGCAGTCTAGTATTGTAAACCAAGCATTGAACCAATTACAACAAAGTTATATTCCACAATTCTCTAACTTAGATTTGGCCATAAGCAAAAAAGTGCCTGAAATCAAATCAATCGTTAAGTTAGGAGGAACTAACATTTTCGGAAATCCATATTCAACGGGATGGGCTAATCCTTTGGTGGGAAGTATGTATTATGTAAGCATCACATTTGATGAATTGTTGAATAAATAAAAATTCTCTTTAGAAATGTTGAGGCTGCCCCATTAAGGCAGCCTCTTTTTTTTGTACATTTGTAGCTTGACGTATTTTCAAGCACATGAAGGAGACTGAAGATTCTACTGGTTTTTCACACATTGAAATTTTAGGGGCAAGAGAACATAACCTAAAAAATATTGATGTCTCCATCCCTAGAAATCAATTGGTTGTAGTGACTGGCATTTCAGGTTCGGGAAAATCATCCCTTGCTTTTGATACCATCTATGCTGAAGGACAACGCAGATACATGGAAAGCTTTTCTGCCTATGCAAGAAGTTTCCTCGGTAATATGGAACGACCAGACGTGGATAAGATTGATGGTCTTTCACCTGTTATTTCGATTGAACAAAAAACTACTTCCAAAAATCCTCGTTCTACAGTTGGAACAACCACTGAAATTTATGATTTTCTCCGATTATTATTTGCAAGAGCCTCAGAGGCTTTTTCTTATTTAAGTGGTGAAAAAATGGTTAAATTTTCTATTGACCAAATCATTGATGCCCTATACCAAAAATTTGAAAATAAAAAGGCCATTCTTTTGGCACCCGTAGTTAAAGGACGTAAAGGTCATTATAGGGAGCTATTTGTGCAAATAAGCAAATGGGGATATACAAAAGTAAGAGTTGATGGTGAAATAGTAGACTTGCATTCGAAAATGCAAGTTGACCGTTTTAAGGTTCATGATATAGAAATTGTAGTGGACCGGTTGGTAATTTCAAAAGAAGAGCGAGTAAGACTTTCTCAAAGTTTAACCACTGCTATGAATCTTGGGAAGGGACAAGTTTTTGTATTAGATTCCTCCGATAAATTACATTACTTTTCTCAAACCTTAATGGACCCTCAAACAGGACTGTCATACGATGAACCTGCTCCAAATACTTTTTCATTTAATAGCCCTTATGGAGCTTGCCCATCTTGTAATGGAATGGGACAAATTGAAGAAGTAACTGAAGATTCTGTTATTCCAGATAAAAAATTAAGTATCAGCAGGGGTGCAATCGCCCCTATTGGAGAATATAGAGATTTATGGATCTTTAAACAATTGGAAGTCCTTTTAAAACCCTTCAAGGTTGGACTTTCAACACCTGTTGAAAAATTCCCAAAAGAAGCCATTCAAATTATGCTCTATGGTACTGATGAACCTGTAAATGTGCCTTCCAAAAAATACGAGGGTACAGAATGGAGCAGCAAATATGAAGGAATTATCCATTTCCTAAAAAAGCAACAAGAATATGGCTCTGAGAAAACACAAGATTGGCTCAGGGATTACCTAATTGTAAAAACATGTCCTGAATGTGAAGGATTCCGATTGAAAAAAGAGGCTTTACATTTTAAAATAGACAATTTGCATATTGGCCAATTGGCTCAATTGGATATTCGAGACTTAGAAAATTGGCTGGAGGGTTTGGAGTTAAGAATTTCGAAAAGGCAGGTTCAAATTGGTCATGAAGTATTGAAAGAAATCAGAAAAAGAGTTGGGTTTTTGAGTCAAATTGGATTGACTTATTTGACCCTTGATCGACCGATGAAAACATTATCCGGCGGTGAAGCACAAAGAATACGTTTGGCAACTCAAATAGGCACTCAATTAGTAGGTGTGTTGTATATCATGGATGAACCAAGTATTGGATTACATCAAAGAGACAATGAAAAATTGATTCAAGCTTTAAAAGATTTACGCGATTTAGGAAATTCGGTCCTAGTTGTCGAACATGATAAAGACATGATGCTCGAGTCAGACTTTATTTTAGATATTGGTCCTGGTGCTGGCAGACATGGCGGACAAGTCATTGGAAAAGGTACTCCTAAAGAATTTTTGAAACTGAAAACCCCTACTGCTAAATTCCTAAATGGCAATTTGGCTATTGAAGTACCCAAATCTAGAAGAAAAGGGAATGGAAAAGAGATAAAAATTTTAGGAGCCTCCGGAAATAATCTTAAAAATGTACAAGTAAGTTTTCCTTTGGGTCAAATGATTTGTGTAACGGGTGTTTCAGGTTCTGGTAAATCAACTTTGATTCATGATACGCTTGTACTAAAATTGAAACAACATTTTGACCGTGCGAAAAGGGAGCCTATGCCTTTTAAAAAGATAGAAGGACTTGAAAATATAGACAAGATTATTGAAGTAGACCAAACACCAATTGGCAGAACCCCTCGATCTAATCCTGCGACCTATACCAATATGTATAGTGATATCCGAACCTTATATTGTGAACTTCCTGAATCTAAAATTCGTGGATATAAGGCAGGAAGATTTAGTTTCAATGTAAAGGGAGGTCGATGTGAGACATGTGAGGGTGCTGGAATGAAAAAAATTGAAATGGAATTTTTACCAGATGTATTGGTAGAATGTGAAACTTGTAAAGGCAAACGATTCAATCGAGAAACATTAGAAATACGTTTTAAAGGAAAATCCATTTCAGATGTTTTAGACATGACAGTTGAGCAGGCATTAGAATTTTTTGAAAACCAGCCCAAAATTCATCGTCGAATTCAAACCTTATCGGATGTTGGCTTGGGGTATATTACTTTGGGACAGCATGCTACCACGTTATCAGGAGGGGAAGCCCAAAGGGTAAAGCTTGCTGAAGAACTTTCGAAAAAAGATACAGGGAAAACGCTATATGTTTTAGATGAACCCACTACCGGATTGCATTTCCAGGATGTAAAATTATTATTAGATGTCCTTCAAAAACTTGTGGATAAAGGTAATACTGTATTGATCATTGAACACAATTTAGACGTCATCAAGGTTTCAGATTATGTTATTGATATGGGCCCAGAGGGTGGCAATGCAGGAGGTACATTAATTGGACAAGGCACTCCCGAACAAATTGCTAAATTGAAAGGTAGTCATACAGGAAGGTTTTTAATTAAAGAGTTGAGAGTTGAAAGTTGAAAGTTTGGCCCCTGAGCTTGTCGAAGGGGAATTGAGGCTAATTTTACCAAATTCCACTCTCAACTTTCCATTTCATTTATTGCTGCGCCTTCACCTTCCCAGCATATTCTCCTCCCAATTGTAATAATTCTCGATGTGTGCCTTGCTCCACAATGTCACCATTTTTCATGAGAAGGATTTGATCTGCTTTAAAAATCGTACTTAATCGGTGAGCAATCACAATTATAGTTTTACTTTTTGAACGGTATTTCTCCAAAACATTATGAATCAATTGATCAGCATTAGAATCCAAAGCTGAAGTTGCTTCATCCAATAATAGGATTTCTGGATTTCGATAAAGTGCTCTTGCAATGGCAATTCGCTGTTTTTGACCACCTGAAAGCATGGCCCCATTTTCACCCAAAGGGGTATCGTAGGATGTTGGTATTTTCTCAATAAATTCAGATATTCCCAATTCTTTACATAATTCCAGTACTCTCTTGATATCAGGCATGGGATCTCCTAAGGCAATATTTTCAATTACATTACCTGCAAATAATTCAATTTGCTGAGGTACCGCCGCCATCAATTTTCGTAAACTGTGTGGATGAATATGTTGTAAATCTAAAGTACCAAACTGAACCTTTCCACCTTGCAAGGGATATAATCCTTGTAAAATAGAAAAAATAGACGTCTTACCACTCCCACTTTCTCCTACAATGGCGGTCATTTTACCTTTTCCAATCTTCATGGTCAGATTGGAAAAAACTTGTACCCTACTTCCATACGAAAATCTTACTTGCTCAAAGCGTATATCTCCTGCTAAACCTTCCTCTAGCATTACTTTATTTTCCGTCTTCTCTCTTTCCAAATCCATGATCTCAAACAATCGATCTGCAGCAATTAATGCATTTTGAATGGATTTATTCGAACCAATTAAAGAGGCAATTGGACCCGTAAAATAACCCATAATAGCATAAAAGGAGAATAATTCACCCGGTGTAATTTGTCGATCGAGCACAAATCCAGATCCCATCCACATCAAAATTACTGTAAATAAGGAGGCGAGAAAGGTTGCACTGGTTCCGGCAAATAAGGTGTTATATCCTGACTTCAAACCAGTAAATAATAATTTCACAAAACGATTTTCGGTATTCAGATTTACAAATTCCTCTATCCCAAATTCTTTAACTGTACGTATCTGATTGACCGATTCCACTAATTGTGTTTCGAGTTCAGCAGCCTCCTCCATGATTTTTCGCTCAACCTTTTTGTTCAATCGATTCATTACTAAAAAAATAATCAGATAAAATGGAATGAGAGTCATCATTACCAAGGCCATCTTCCAGTAAAAGGTAAACATCAAAGCAAAGGCAAAACATACCACAAACACATTGACCACAAGTTCTATAGCCGTTTCATTAATGAAATTTCGAATTTTAATTGCATCATTAATTCGAGAGGTAATCTCCCCGATTCGCATTGTATCAAAAAAACGTTGTGGTAAGTACAAAAGGTGTTTATAGTATCCTAATATCAACTGGGCATCTATCAATTGACCGGATTTCATTATAATTATTGATTTCATATATCCAATAAGAGCTTGAAATATTATTACAAACAACATGATTACACTCAAGGTATTCAACAAATTTCGATTACCATCTACTAAAACATAATCAGTAATTTTTTGAATATAAATGGACATGGCCAATCCTAAAATGGTATATACCATTGCTCCAATTATGGATTGGAGAAATACCCATTTATGAGGCTGTATTAAATCCCAAAAACGGCTATAAGGGCTTACTGTTTCATTATACATTTTAAAATTTTCACCAGGAGCCATAAGGATCAATACGCCTTGCCAAATTTCTTGAAATGCTTCGAAGCTATATTTTTCCATCCTCCCAAAAGCTGGATCCATCACCTCCACATACTTTTTACCCACTTTATAAATTACAACAAAATGGTGCAATTTGTTTTTCATCACCACATGCGCAATGCTAGGTTTTGGCACCTTTGACAATGCATCTAATCCAGCTTTTACCCCCTTGGCATAAAATCCCATTTTTTCAGCTGCTTGAATGATACCTAAAACATTGGTGCCTCGCAAATCGGTACTAGATAATTGTCGAATTTTGGCAATTGGTAAATGAATCCTGTAATAATTACCAATAGAAGCCAAACAAGCTGCTCCACAATCCTTGACGTCATGTTGTTTAATTTTTATTGATTTCATATTTAGGCGGATTTTATGGATGGATTCAACCATTGGTCTACTTTATCAAACAATAATTGAAAAACAGATCGTCGAGAAATGAAAAACCTAGCCGTAAGAGTCATTCCTTTTTGAATTGGAGCTTGATAACCATTCTTCAATCGCATTGATTTTTTTTCTAGGCTACACTTAACGCGGAAATACACTTCTTGATTTTGAACAACTGGGTGTTGGTCTATTTCAAAAACTTCAGCTGACAAAAAACCCCATTGATTATAGTTAAAGGCGTCCATTTGTAATCTCACCTTTTGTCCAATTTTAATTACGCCAAGGTCTTTGGGATTTATTTGACATTCCACAATCAGATGATCGTCGGGAGAAATTTCTGCCAATTGAGTAGCTGCGCCTAGAAATGATTTCGATTCATAGCCTTTAAAATTGATTATTGTACCTGAAATGGGTGCTTTTATCAAGTAATTATTCTTTTCGATGGCATATTTTCGAAAAATATTGACATAGTTTTTTTGAGCATCTATTTGCTCCTTAAGTTGACGTTGCCAATGTGCTTTTTGTTGCTTTTGAAAAGAATATAAAGCTTCATTTGTCAAGAGTTTATCATTTTCAATCCGTTCAAAATCAGCCGCTGGAATTACATTTCCAGCAAATAGTTTTTTATTTCGTTCATAGACTTGATTTGCCAAATTATACTTGGTTTGTAATTCCAATTTTTGAGCAATGAATTTCTCATAATCAAGTTGGTTATGGGAAAACTGGAAAGAATGCCGGTTGTTCCCAATCACCATTTGTTCTAAATCTTGTATGTTTTTACTGCATTGAAGCATCAAATTATTATTTAGGGCAATCTGGTTTTCTATACCCTGTGTATCCATTTCAAGTATGGTATCCCCAAGCTTCACCTTCATGTTGTTTATCATATGAACTTTAATGATATTTCCACTGATTAATGAAATAATGGGCACATTATCTTGACTTGCACGAACTATACCACGTGCCTGTGAAGACACATCAATAGATATAAATGGTAATGAACCCAGCGTAATGAGAAGGAATGAAAGAATCAAGATATAAAATGAAAACCCTTTTACCCGATTTTGGACAACAAGGTTCTCGACACTATTTTCAAGGTCAAAAGATTGCATCAGTGGTTATTTTTTCGAAAGGTAAAGGTAGGAATCTAGATATACAAGATGGGCATAAAGATTACCAAGTTCTTGATTAATTTGAATTTTAAAATATAAATTTAGACTGTATTTGAAACATCTTAATAATTATTCACTAAATTAGTATGCTAACATACTAATTAAATGACTTGGCTCTTATCAATTATTTTCGTCTGCCTACTTTACTTCATGGGACGATTGATTATTAAGCGATTTTCCCTGATTGCCCAAACAATTCATTTAACACAACCTGTTTATTTACAAGACCATCCCAGAGAACGTTTCAAGCGAATGATTCGTTTGGCATTTGGACAACAAAAAATGTTTGATAAGCCAATCGTAGCACTTTTCCACTTATTTCTATATTTAGGCTTTATTCTGATTAATATAGAGGTTTTAGAAATTATTTTAGATGGTATTTTTGGTACCCATCGAATTTTTGTAAAACCATTAGGGAATTTCTATCCTATTCTCATTGATTTTTTTGAAATTTTAGCCGGGCTGGTATTCATAGCCTGCTTATTTTTTGTTTTTCGAAGAGCTTTTTTACCTATTAAGCGACTACAGCATCCAGATCTCAAAGGATTTCCAACAAAAGATGCATTTGTCATTCTAGGAATTGAAATGGTTTTAATGATTGCCCTTTTTACTATGAATGCTTGCGATGCGCTCCTGCAAGAGGCTGGTACTGAACATTACCCCATTGTAGGAAGTTTCCTTATTTCAAGCCATTTGAAACCTCTTTTTCAACCATTTAATGTTCAAATTCTTCAAATCGTGGAACGATTTGCTTGGTGGTTTCATATTTTAGGCATTCTTTCCTTTGCTTTATATGTGAGCTATTCAAAACATTTACATATTTTTTTCGCCTTCCCAGCCACTTATTTTTCCAATTTAGGTCTATATGGAACCATGCAACCTATGCCAGCAGTTGACCATGAAGTAAAAAGTATGTTAGGTCTACCGACTGATTCAAATTTTATACCCAATCCAAATTTGAAATTTGGGGCAAAAGATATTTTTGACCTCCACCTAAAAAATGCCTTAGATGCTTATTCTTGTACAGAGTGCGGTAGGTGTACTGAACAGTGTCCAGCAAATCAATCGGGCAGATTACTTTCCCCTAGAAAAATTTTAATGGCCACTCGTGACCGACTAGAAGATGTAGGCAAAGTACTTGAAAAAAACAATGGGACATGGCAAGATGATGGTAAAACATTGTTAAATGATTATATTTCGGGTGAAGAACTTAGAGCTTGCACCACTTGTCAAGCCTGTTTACAGGCCTGCCCTTTGGAGCTAAACCCATTGGATATCATACTTCAAATGCGAAGATTTCAAATAATGGAACTTTCAGAAGCTCCTTCGGAATGGAATCTTATGTTTAATAATTTAGAAACGAATCAGGCACCATGGAAATTCAATCCAGATGACCGATTTAATTGGGCAAAGGAACAATGAAAAAAATAATTCTTGGCATCTTCATAATCTTGGTTATCACCTATTTCTTGGGTCCACACCCCGATGCACCCATCTTGAAATCCGAAACGTCTTGGAAAGGAATTCCTAATTCTGTTTTGGGAGTTAAAAATTTTGTAGACAGTGTGGAAGCTTTGCATAAAAATTTAAAAGATAATAATCAAGGCAAAGTAGTATTTGCGGATTCACTGGTACCCAAAAAAACGAAATTCGTTTTTTTGTATGTGCATGGTTTTTCAGCTTCTCAAATGGAGGGAGATCCTGTTCACAGAGATTTAGCCAAAGCTTTTGGAGCCAATTTAGTTTTGGCGAGAGTAGCAGGACATGGTGAAAAGAAAAGCGACCAAATCATGCAAACACTTACAGCTGATGAAATGTATCAAAGTGTTGAAAATTACTATGCAATTGCTAAAAAATTGGGAGATGAAGTAGTGGTATTAGGAACATCTTTTGGGGGTGCCATGTCACTTAATTTGTGTAAAAATCATCCAGAAATTAAGGCATTAATCCTTTATGGTCCTTGCATTCAAGTTAAAGACCCAGCTGCTGAAATTTTAGATAATCCTTGGGGTTTACAAATTGCCCGAATGATTTTAAAAGGAGAAAATCGTACAATAGTTTCAAAAAATCCACTTCATGAACAATATTGGTCCTTACACTACCGAATTGAAGGAATCGTTGCCATGCAAAATTTCTTGACACATACTATGAATAAGGAAACTTTTGCTGCCATTAAAACGCCTGTATATCTAACCTATTATTACAAGGATGAACAACATCAAGATGATGTTGTATCGGTTGATGCAATGAAAGAAATGTTCCCTCAATTGGGCACACCTGATTTTTTGAAAAAGGAAGAGGCATTTCCTCTCGCCGGGTATCATGTAATGACCTCACCTATTCTTGGGAAACATGTAGAAATTGTCACTCAAAAAAGCATCGATTTTTTAGAAAAAACGGTTAAAATGAAACGTATATGAATCCTCAAATAGTCATTTATGCCATACCATTCTTTTTAATTACCTTGTTATTGGAATCCTATATTTCGAATAAACAACATGACCATTACACAGAAACCAAAAATTCCTTAACATCAATTGCTCTGGGATTGGGGAATTTAGGAATTGGTATCATTACAAAAGGAGTTGTTTTTTTTGTATTT
>JBEBDG010000027.1:0-15032 GCA_041157165.1 Bacteroidota bacterium | reverse complement strand
TTCCTTGTAGTTTATCAGCAAACAGATGCTCCACTTTGGTCAATGCTGTTTTGCTTTTTTGGTATTGAGCTGGCGCAATGCCTTTTGCTCTGGCTTGTTCTGGAGTTCCATATCCCCATTTGAGTTTGTTGGCCATTTTACCCAAATTGAGCTTCATGGCAAGCAGAAAGCCACCACGTGCAGCCAAGGTCAAAGGGTTGTATTTCACCACGGCTTTCACGGCTTTTTTAGCTACATCACCAACCTTTTGACCTGCAGTGTTGACTGACTTTTTAACGTTGGTAAAAAAGCCTTTCACGTTCACACCACTCAAAGTCAATTCATCAGGGTCGTATTCTAGGCCATTGATGGTTTTTACGCCATTTCGAAGGTTCAATTGCGCTTCGTTTTGAGCCAAAATATCCAAGGCCTGATTTCTTTTATCGGTGTGCCAGTATTGAATGGCATAATCCAACATTTGTAAGAGTGCCTTTGGATCATCTGTAGATGACACCAAAGATGGATCCTGGGCAATTGCATTTCTAGTTGCAACGATGTTTTCATAGATTTTATCGAGCTCCGCACCCGAACTGGCACCAAGTCCTGTTAGTGAATTTGCCATGACGGCATTGTAATGGTCGTTTGAAGAAACGCCACTTAATACTGCTACATTGATCCCGTTTAAGCTCATAGTAAAGTCCATTTTTTTAGTATATTTTTTCTCGTAGTTGAATTCAGAAACCACCCCGTCAATCACGCAATAGTTGTTCTCATCCCCAAGTGGCACAATCACATAGACATGCTGCCAGGAATCACCACTGTACATCGTAATTCGAAACTTGTGTGGGATTTGTAGGTTGGTGAGAATGCTTGAAACAAAGATGCTCATGCAATCACAGTCAACACCCGTATTTCGTTCTGCCCAACTGCGAGCAGGTCTTCGAAGTTGCTCTAGGCCGCGTTTATCTAGCTTATATTGAATGTAGCCGAAAACAAATTCCCAAATAGCGCGGCATGTTGCCTCTGTTGTGGACCGTCGGAGTAATGGAGCAATTCGCTTGGTGTCGTCAAGGTATTTCCAAACGACCTTCTCCATTAACTCCACAGTATCCTTAACCTCACCGTCTTCAATGATCACACGATCACGTTCTTCTGGCTTGGGGAAATACTGATTGTAACGGCTCCCATCTTTGATAGCTCGATAACCACTCGTTACGGTTTTGGCTGGTATTTGTGCAAGCGCATTCATCAGATGAGTTTTTCTGAAGGAGATTGATAAAAGATGCCATTCACATAGGTGGTGAAGTTCATTTCAAGCGGAACTCCTAAAAGAGTAATCAAGTTTTTCTTGTCACCGGCTTTCCATGCCGCAATGACTTTCGGGACATTTTTGATAATATTGGCTACAAGTCCTTTCAAGGTGAACCAATCGAGCTCCAATTCAATGGTGTCGATTTTAGTAAGGCCTAAAGGCTTTATCGTAATGATTTGATCCTCTGCATCAGACTGAGTAAGCATCTTTCCTTTACTGGTAAGCGTTACAACTGGCTTTGTCAACTTCACAGAATCTCTTGAAGGATTATTGATCTCAACTTCGGTTCTAAAAGAAATACCACCTAGAGTAACCGAATGAATACGTGGATTCACAAGTCGAGCATTTGCGACCTCAGAAACATTCTGCATTCTTAGTAGCCTTACGATCCCGTAAACCAATCCTGCACCAAGCGCTATGCTGACTACCTTATTCATCGGCTTTCTTTTTGTTTATTGAAGTAATCGGTAAGTCTCTTGGCGATGCAATCCATTGATTTTTTCACGATGTAACCAGCCGCAGCAGATGCCGCAGCGTAGATCACCACATTGGATAATCCAGCAAAGGTTATTTCTGTAAGAATGGGTTTAGCGGTAACCGCTTTAGCGACACCTCCTAGAACTCCGGAGGCAGTTGTGAAAATAGAAGTATGCGAATGTTGAGACATGAAGTTTTGCTTCGATTAGGAAACAAACTTCTGAAATGAAAACATGTGAATAAGTCCTGTAAGGGTGTGTGATTGTCTAAGTAAAAATAAGAGGGTAATTTGTTATTTTTGAATTAACACCACAATTGTGTTAATATGCGAAGAATTGTTTCGTTTAAACAAAGTATATGTAGCATGCTGAAAAAAAATATCAAAATAATTTAATAATGCAAGTGTTAGAACTTACCGTATCTTCATGTATTCACCTAGTAAGAAGTAACCTGACTGATTTAATACCACAATCACTTGGTTCTGGTGTTATTGTAAAATACAAGGATCGGTTTTTTATCTGTACTGTTTCACATTTCTCTGACATTCCAAACCAAAACATAGGAATTGTTACAGGTCGAGTCAAGGACAATCAAACCGAAATTTTTTACCTTGGTGAATTCTCATATCTGACAGAGATAAAATTTGAAGATCTTCCTGTTGGTGAAGATTTGGAGTATTGCTTTTCTAATCCAGAAAAGAGCGGAAAAAAACTAGATATCGCTTTCAGAGAGATTTCATTACTTGATAATATATATCAACAAAAGAGAGTGTTTGAATTAAATGGTTTAGGGACCTTGACAATTAATGAAGGTAGTAAAACCATGTTAATTGTTGATGATGATTATCAAATAAACAAGGACGAATTATGCAGTTTTTATGGTAGAATTAGACCAAGTATTTTTGAAGGGACTTTACATTTTGAAGAGCAGCTATATTGGGGTTTATCGATAAAAAATATTGGTGAGCACTTTATAGAAATAGATTTAGGTTCATCAATCCAAGACCCAACAAGATTTAAAGGTTGCAGCGGAAGTCCGATAATGGATACAAGAGGTCGATTGATTGGTCTAATAACACATGGAGAAAGCGACACCACAAAAAGTAGTATTTATGGGTTTCGATTTGATAAGGTAAAACAATGGATTGACCTTATGTATTTTCAATAACTAACAATTAGCTAGTAAAAATGTATAAAGCAAAACAGTTTTCACCTCAAGCAATTGTTGCACTCAAGGAAGCTTTGTCTGTCATCTATTGGCGCAAAGAAGACTTGCAGGACTTTTTAAAAGCAGCTCTTGAAAATAATAGTATTATTGGAACACTTAATTGGGCTGGAACAAAAAGGGAAGTATCAAAGGAGTTAATTGAGAGATTGCTGAATAGACAAGATTTTTTTAAAAACGACTTAAGAGACCTTTTCATTGCAGTTTCGGACTTTGAAGACTTTGGTAATTTAGACTATTGGGACGATGATGGAAGCAAAAAAAAGAAAGCCATTCAATCTATTAATAATTTAAGGACATTAACAAAGGGATTTGTTATTAAAACTCAAGAACATGAAGAAATTTTAAAAAGGAGAGCGGAGCAAGAAAAAAGGATAAAAGAAAACAAATCACTAAGTGAAGAATTGGCTGCATTAAAAGAACGCTTTAATAAACTTGCTATATCAAATGATTTACAAAAACGCGGCTACGAATTAGAGAAGTTTTTGTACGACTTATTTATGCTATATGATTTAGAACCAAAAGGTTCATTCAAATATCAGGGTGAACAAATTGATGGAGCATTTACATTTCAAGGAACAGACTATTTACTAGAAGCAAAATGGAAAAAACAAGTAGACCGTAATGACTTAGCTGACTTTTGCTATAAAGTAGAGACAAAGTTCAAAACAGCCGTTGGACTTTTGGTAACAATTGACGGAGTAACGAAAGACGCAATTTCACCTCATTTCAAATCAATTATTATCATGGACGGAATGGACATTGTGACTATTTTAGACGGTCGAGTGAGCTTAACTAATTTGCTATTTAAAAAACGTAGAAGAGCAATTGAGACTGGAAATATTTATCTAAATATTGACGCATTATAATCGTTACCAGACATTAAAACAGCACCCAACCATTAGGCAGGATTTTGTTCACCAAATATTGTTTTGAATTAAAAAAAACTAGTTTTTCAAATCAAGTTTTTTGTAAAAATCCTTCTTTTCAGCTGGAGGCAAATTGTTAGGTGTAATTTTTGCAATCAAAACACAATCAAGATTGTTTGAAATATTACTAACTAAACTCAAAAAATGACAAAATATTCTAATACCGACTTAATGAAAATAGCGATTGAAGAGCATTTAAAATGTACTGAATTCCCACGTGTTGGAGCCGTAATTTCAAAAAAAGGCATTTTACTATCAACAGGTTTTAGAGGAGAGTTAAAAGGAATTCATGCAGAAAGAGTTGCTATCGAAAAACTTATCAAATACGATTTAGATGGCGCAACAATTCATACGACATTGGAACCTTGTGTGAACATTCATCAACTACAAAATACTGAATGTTGTGCAGATTTAATAATAAAATCAGGAATTAGAGAAGCTGTGATCGGAGTATTGGATCCAAACGGAACTATTTATTCTGAAGGATATCGTAAACTACTTGAAAATAAAATTAGTGTTTCATTTTTCAACCGTAAATTAAGAAAAGCAGTTGAAGAAGAAACATTTGAATACGGTGACATTCATAAACTAATTGGACCTGGAAAAAGACGAATTCCAGTAGTACAAAGTGGAACACATCTAGAAGTTCAATTTTCTAAAAGTGACAATAGGACAATAAATATCCGATGGAGTACATTACAAAAAAGTCATGGCGTTGTTGACTTATTAGGTGAAAACGGTGCCGTAAGGGTCGCGGCTGGAGCAAAAAACTTCTCAGACATAACAGATCCAATGGTGTTTAGATTTCCAAGCCACTATGCTAGACTTCATAAAGGTGATATTGCAATAGTTAAACCAAACGACTCCACATTCTGTATTCTTGTTAAATTACTTGAATTATATGACAATGACATTTTATTTATGTGGGAAGTGAGAAATGATTAAATCATGCTCTAAAAACAAGCATTCATTAACGGCAAAAAGTAATCGTTATTATACGCTGTTAAATCTATGAATATTATGAAATAATACAGCTACCAAAAAACACTTACGAAAGCTTTAATTAGTGCGGTTGTTATAATAGAACAAATGACTGATAATTAATTCACCCATTATCACTATTCTGAACAGAAATCACTTTTAACAGCTCATCTTCTTTCGTCAATTCAATTCCTTCTTTTTCAGCGAGCTCAATTGCTATTCTAGCCCATTTCTGAGCTTCTATAAAATCAGCTTGTTTGTACTTTAGTTGTGCTTGAAATTTTGCCAATGTATAGTTTGTTTCCTTTCGAAGTTCAGTACTATTCCATAAATCAGCTTGCATGAAATGCGATTTTGTTTTACCATGTTCGCATATAAACTCAACCAATTCTTGGGCTGTGTGATCATATACAAAATCTGGATTTTCAAGTCCAAGTTGAATTAAACTATCAACTTCTAACTTATTGGTGTAGTAAAACAATTTCACATTAAACAATTCCCACTGATTTTGAGGAAAATTCTTTTCATATTGGTTCATGTAAGTCCAAGCCTTTGTCCAATTCGTATCTTGAATTTGAGCGTATGCTTTCCAATTAATCGAGGTTTGCAATAAATCAGTAGCAATATCAGCACCGTAGTTATTGTCCAACCATTGTTTATCTTGAAGCATTACATTTATTAAACTATCCGGAATATCTCCTGGGTAGAAACGACAAACATTGAAGTCAACAAATTCCTTGTAGTTACATTTCGTGAAGAAATGGTTCAGCTCGTCATTTGACGGCGTACTGTTTCTGAAATTAGCTTTCAATTCCTTTTGAACGAAATCTGGCCATTCAAATTTTAAACTGGAAGGAATGCCTGGACGTGACATTGGAACCTGATCAATACTATCCTTAACGTATTGAATCAAATATTCTTTAGGCATTGCGCCACACCAAGTCTCTAAATATTCCCCTTGTGGAGTAAAGAATAGAAAAGATGGGTAAGCAGCAACACCAAATTTCAATTTCAAAAGTTGACCAATAGGATCTTTTTCTGCATCCAGCATGTAGGAATTTAACTTTGGCTGCATTAAGGATAAGATTTCAGGATCTTTGAAATGTTGCTTGTCCATGACTTTACACCAACTACACCACTCAGTGGATAAATCTACCATGATGTACTTATTCTCACGGGTCGCTTGTTCAATTACCTTCTCCCAATTATCAATACCAGGAAACGAATGTTCTGTTTTATTCGCTTTTTGAGCAAAGGATGTGTTAAACAACACAATCAGCAAGACAAAATATGTTAGATAGATTTTCACGGCGCAAAAGTATTGATTATAAGTGTGTTAAAATTCTAGAATCCAACTGATGCAAGGCGTGCTTTTAATGTAAAATTGGTATGGTTGGACCAGAATTCAACAATCAAAAACCTAGTATGTAATCAAAATACTATTGTTCAACCCTATCAAATTCTCATAGGAAAATTCATCTATACACTTGAAAAACAATTATTTAATTGAAATTATTTAATAAAAGACATTTTTAAATTTTAAATTAATTCATGACCAATTCAATCAATGTATACCGTTTTTAGAAAGTCTCTTTTAGCCATAAAACCACTCTTCCAATAGATGAAGAATTAGTATAAGTACTTAAAATATTAGTATTTGTACTAATTTTAAAAAGGGTATATGCCTTTATTGAAATCATCTAATTCTATAGCCAACAACGCTTTCATAGAATAATTCGTTGTCTTCTTCCTCAGAATGATTATTAACTGCAAAAATATCCTAATTGATCTTTTGTATCTTTAGGAAATAGAGCAGTTGGTTTGATGATGTGGTAGGGATGGTTGGCAAGACCTATTACCAATAATTCCTCCAAACCCTGATAGCTGGAAATTTATAAGTTTTACACATTGGATAATAATAAAACAGCAATTTAGAATTGAACATTTTATATAAAAAATATCCTACATGTCAATCAGATTAAATGATTAAAATGAAAAAAATACAAGAAGAATATATACAAAACATCAAGAGTTTTTTTAGTTGTGAGATCTACTATGAAGACCCTGAATTTTATGGCGCTACTTATAGTATGGTAACCTATCGTCAATTTTTAGATAGAATAATTGAGAGCAGAGAATATAATCGAATAATGGAAAGAATTGAAATTGAATTTCATCAAAGAAATGACAGCTTTAAGTTTAAAAAAAGTGATTTTATAGAAGGATATTTTATACACATTTTCGGTAAACCATTACCATTGAATCCTGAAAATGCTCCAAATTTTGAAGCGGAATATAGCCAGATGATGTCGCCAGGATTTATGTCATTATGTTTAAATTATTTGAAAACAGGCACGCCACATTTTCCTCTGAATGAATCAG
Source organism: Bacteroidota bacterium (assembly GCA_041157165.1). GTDB lineage: Bacteria > Bacteroidota > Bacteroidia > Cytophagales > Spirosomataceae > Sandaracinomonas. The sequence goes on along the minus strand of JBEBDG010000027.1, from coordinate 7,748 downwards.
AAAAATCAAAGATAAATTTTTCCAAAGGTAAATCAGGCTGCATGTTATTTTTGCCTGTGATGATCATTATAATGTTAACATATTTTTTATTTCTTAATCAAAACATGAGTACAAATTGATCTTCGGCATATTATTTTAAGACAGATGCACTAATAGAATTGGCATAAGCCTGTTCTGAAATAAGATGTAATCTACAACTATGAATAGGTGTGTAACAGCAGTCGCTAAAAAACATGGAAATCAAACGATCACTCTGAAAATATTGCAATTAACACTATAAAATTTGCTGATTGTTACATTTCATAAAAACATTAACACCATCAACTATTACCCCATCAGGATTCAGGTTAATTTATTAAATATGAAAATTATTTTTACCAAAGCAAAGAGCACAAGACAGCTTTTGTTCTCTGAGAACTATAGTTCAGTAATAAAGAATGAAGATCAAATAAAAATTAATTGCGTTTTATTTCTCACTTTTTCAGGCAAATACAAAATTATTTCCATTGAAAAAGACAATTTCATTTGTACAGTTTATAAAACTGTTAAGGTTTTGGATTTTGATATAGATTGGATTTCAAAAGAAGATACTTGGATGATCTACATAGCAAAAACAAATAAAAAATTAATGTTATATAACTCTAATAATGAAGGCATTATTTTAAAATCATAACGTAAAAATCCTATCGAAATATAAATAATTTTAAGTTTTGAAAAACATTCCGACTTATTTGGTTCGTATTTACATTTAATGAACAAAAATACCGAATGTTTGTGAAGTAAATTTAATAGAATTGAAAAGCATAATATGCTGAATTTAAATAGAATATGATAAAAATATTAAGCTGGAACATACATACTACTCGAAAGGGAATGACACCATTACTTCAAAGGGTATTGGCAGATGTTGTAAATGAAAACGAAATCGAGATTATAGTATTACAAGAAGCCTTTGGAAATATTGTTAACACCTCATTAAATTCACAAGTTGCACAATATGACGAAATCTTAGCTCCAGGAAATATTTTTGACAATGGAGTGAGAATATTTTTGAAGAGAAACACTTTCCAACACACTTTACTTCAGAGACATTTTAGAAATAAATTGGTACTTGTTAATTTAAGGAAAATTGGAGGAAAAGAAGAATTTAATCTAGCAGCAGTTCATTTACACAGTAAGGTTGGAAATTCAGAAAGGCAACAACTTTGGAAAAATTTACCTTTAGTTCATAAAATAAAAGAGTTTGAGGAAAAAATATCTAATACTAATAGGACGATTCTTGTTGGGGACTTTAATCACAACCCTTATGAAAACAATATGTTAGATCCAAACTTTTTAAATAGCAAAGACAGTAAAAAGGTTATTACTACATTGACAAATAATCCAATTTCAAAAAGTAAGGATAAAGATTTTTGGTATAATCCAATGTGGAATTTACTTGGAGACTATGATTTTACTAATGGTAATGAAAGAGTTACCGGAACATATTTTAGGTATACAAATGACGAAAACCCCATTTGGAATTTATTTGACGGTTTTATTCTTCGTTCCTCAATTATGGACAGAGTTGATTATAATCTGACTTCAATATTGACAGCAACATCAACAACCCCATTTTTAAAACCATTTACTATCGGAAAAACGGATTCTCTTATAAACGAACAACTTTCTGACCATTTACCAATAAAATTTGCAATTAAAATAAACTAAATGAGTATGAAAAAAATTTGGAAAATATATGGGGATGACCCTTTAATGAATTTATCTATTGAGAATCCATCGATAGAAAATGCAGCTATGTTTTACGACAACCCTGACACTATTTTAAATGAGTATGCTAATAAAGTTTATGAAGATACCGATCAACAATTTAATGGAATTGTAACTGAGTATACAGGTGGAAATTCCAACGAGACCACTTTTGCCCTATATATTGTTGCTCCAAAATTAAAAGATTATATGTATCGTTTAATTGAAGTGAATGTTCCCAACATAATTCAACCATATCCGCTAGAAATTACTCTTTTCGCAAAAGAACCTAAAAATCATAGAACTTTTAATTGTGCTAATGCTATTGAATTTAGAAAAAAATTAATTGAATTAATTGAATCGCCAGTAACAAGATTAATTCTGAAACACCTAAAGACACTAATAGATATTAATGTTCAGAATAGTATTAATAATTTTAGTTTCACATTGACAGATAAAGAAGCAACGAAAAAGTTCTTCCTTAAGGCAGGTACTTTACCAATTACTATCAAGAAAATTATTTTAACAAGTCATCTAGGTAAAAAGCCTGATGAATGGGGAGGAGTTATTGCAAATTCTTGTGTTAAAATAATTTCAAAGAATTTAGGTTGCGGAAATAAACTCGAAAAAACCATTTCGCTTTTGCAATTTATCAATTTATACCAAGTTCAACCAGTTCTTGAATTGAAACTCTTTTTGCCTGACTACGAATTTTATTCTCAAAATAATTCATCTGATAGTGAATTAGAATTCACATTAATGTTTGAAAATAAAAACATTCAATTCGACTTTTTTTATGACGCACACAGTGAATTAGTCAAGGATAGTAAAATCTAAAAAACTTATAATCGATACAGATCAAATTCATTACTGAATTCATGCTGAAGAAATCATTGACAATTTAAAAAAGTTATACACTTTGCTAATAAAAAGGATACTTTCAGATAAACAATGTCATAATATGAAGGGAATTTCAGAGCAAATTACCTCAAGATTATATCAGAATAAAAGCATCTTTCGTGAGTTAAAAAAAGTAGAAATCAATATATTTTAAATAAAATGGGAACAATTGAATTGTACAAAGTAAAATTTTCATTTAATAAACCAAAACAGTTAACTGAACAAGAGTATTTCACCATTAGAAGTAGAGTACCAATGTATCCCAAAACCCAAGATGTCACTATAATGGTTATAAAAAAATATTGGTTTACACTTTTAATTTCAGTTTTATTCTTACCACTAGTTTTAGTTTATATTCTCGGAGGTTACTATGAACCATTACAGTATGCTCGTGGAATTAGAGAGAAAAATGATTTTATTCATAAATATTATTCAATTATTTATGGATCAAAGGATTATGATGAATACATTCAAGAAACTAGGCATATGGTGGAAAATAATTCAGATTTAGAAAAATTCAGATAATAGAACATTTCGTATATGACACTAAATACATTTAAGGAGAAATTTGAAGCTGCTGCATTCATTTCAGTTTATGCTGGTTATTTATTACAGTTAATAATTTTCATTCCAAGTTATGATGGTTTATTTTTAATATTTCTCGGAATTTTTGCTTTTGTGATGATTATTTTGTTTAATGTAATGTTTAGTTATCCAATTATTATTATCCATCACATTATTTATTTATCAATGATTTCTTCAATGGTGGGTTCTAATAATTATGGACTAGCTATGACCATAAATACGATTTTCTTTTTACCATTTTATATAGTGATAATTTATCTAATTATCAATCTGTTCATATTTGACTTAGATTCGATATTAGAAAAAAAAATGAGTTACAAACAAAAAAAGTAATAAAATGCAAAAAGATCTAGAATTAAATGTAAATCTTATAATGTTGAAAATCCAAATTGATGCTCTAAAAAGCGTTCTGAGTAATGACCAAAAAACAAAATTCAACAATGAGTTGTACTCAAAGCGATTGGAAATTTTAACAAAATATAAGGATAATGAACTTTTAAGGAAATCTAAACTTGAAGATTTATTTAAACAAGCTCTAGTAGAAATATAACTGGCAATAACTAACGCCTAGCTGATTTTTTTTCTTCGAGTCATCAAATCAACAACAAAATGAAACATAATATCATCCTCATTTTAAGCTTAACAGGGTTATTGATTACATCGTGTCACTAAAATACAAAAGTGTGCGTTGAATCCATGATTGAAAATGGGTATAATAGGGTTGATGCTCAAAGTTCTTGTGAAGATGCAGCCTTGTAAAGTCAAATTCGTGAACAACATTTTTCAGTTTGGATTGAAAGACTAGTAAAATTGATTTCTAATACCATCTATGAATGAATCAATATGAATTATTGAACCTAGAATTTGTCTTAAAACAAATTAAGTTAAAGGAATTGTTTTCAAAGGACGAGATCAATGGTTTCCTTCTTAGATTTCATTCAGAAAGAAATTTACAGCAATATTCAATCGAACGGAATACAATTGAATATGAAATTAGGTCAACAATTCATGAGCTAGAAACCCTTTTACAATTTTATTTTTTCAATGAAACTTCAAAGAAAGCCTTAGATGAAATAATCGTTGAAAATAAAATCAATGAGGATTGGTATACGCGACATAATTGGATATTAAACGAACTGATGCTTGAATTCATTTACTTCACGGAAAAAACTCCAATCATAGATAATAACAACGGAATCCTCTTCGAAATTGAATATGGTGATCATATCGATAGTGATGGTGTTTCAGAGTTTGTTGTATCACACAGTAGAAAATATAGATGTGAGTATTCCGGTTTATCGGCTACGTTACGACTATTAGACATTTTATGGAAAAACATTCAATAGATTCTTGATATTAATGAAACCTCTAATTCTCTCCCTTCTTGTTGTCCTTCTTGGAAGCTGTCAAAATTCAACTCCTTCAAAAGCAAATAAAAAACCAAATCGCCATCAACTTATAAAATCAATAAGTAGCTCAAAGAAATGTTTGTTTTATTTTGAGGATTTCACTGAAATTGGTAAAAAACTGAACATCAAAATTGGTGAACAGAAACAACAAATAATCTTACTGCCATTCAAAGCTAATCTCTCAGAGCTAGAATTCAAGGACTGGAATTTTGATGGTTTTTTGGATGTTTCCGTTAAGGATAAGGCTAGTTCCGGTTCGGGTGGAGATGTTCACCAGGTTTGGTTATTTGATGAAACGCTGAATTCATTTATACTTTGGGAAGATGTCAGTGGTAGATTAAGTATCAAATTAGACGCGAAACGAAAATTGATTATTGGGGGCTATCGTGAAGGCTGGAATTATGAAGTTATTCAGGAATACCGCGTTGTAGACAATAAATTAAAACTTAAAAAATCGATTGAAATTACCAGAGGTCAAAACGAAAAAGGCGAACCATGGGAGAAGAAGTCAATCAACAATTAATATTTTTTGAAATCATTTAATAAATGGAATACCTATCCGAAATCTTATTACCCATTCTCATATTTGCTATCTATTGGTCAAAAGCATCAAAAAATAAAAACGGAGATAACAATCTGAAGAATGTCGGATTTTTTAAGTTTTTGAAGAACTCATATAGAATGAGAAATCGAATGAACAATGCTGAAAAGTTTGTCTGGGAAGAATTACTTAATCTGCATAAACTAAATCATTGGAGTCACAGTGTATTTGAAACAGAAAAACAAATTGAATCTGTGTTCGCGATTAATAAGACTAATACAAAGATTTTTCTTTACGCAATATTTAAAGACCAGCTATTATTTAAAGTTGTATTAATAGAAAACTTTCCTATCGAACACACTACAAATCTATTTATACTCGCAACCCACTTTAACAATAATTTTCACTTTGGAAGAGTCGTTGTCAATACTAAAAATCGTACTGTGGAATTTATTTCTTTGGTTGACCTTGATATTTATTCACTTCTACCGGAAAAAATTTCTAATGATCTCTCATTGCACTTTGGCTATTCATGTGACGTTTATTGGGGATTCAATAAATATCTTGAAACAAAAGATGAGCCCGCATTGATTTTTGCGGATTTTTTAATTTGGCGTGAATCAGAGTTGTCATTTCAGGAGAAATAAGATCTTCTGAATATATACTGACAATTTAGTTTCACGGCTCCCCAAACTCTTCAACAATAACCTTTACATGTGCAGGTGTCAATAAGCGAATACCAGGCTTGTATCCGAAATTCTCGAGTTCAAGCATAACGGTATTACTTAATTTGATCCATCTGCGCAATTGTGCACTGGCACTTTTCTTGGTGATATTCGGGAAATAAAGTTGTGCGAGCTCACAGAAGCCATAAGCTCGCACTTTAAATGATTCATTATTCATATCAAAACTTTGGTTCAACTTAGGTTGAGGCAAAACTAATTGCCCCAATTCCATTCAGCTTCGAGGCTAGCAGCTTCATGTCATCACCAACTTTTTTATCTACGATTCTGGCGTAATGCTGTGTGCTATGAATGTTCTTATGGCCAAGCATTTTACTTACAGATTCTATTGGCACACCATTCATCATCGTAATCGTTGTTGCAAAAGTGTGTCGGGCAACGTGATAAGAAAGTTGTTTTTGGATGTTGCACAAATCAGCTAATTCCTTCAAATAAGCATTTACTTTTTGATTACTTAATATCGGTAAGATTGGATCATCAGAATTCAATAATTCTAAATGACAATAATTATTGATTATTGACATTGGCATCTCTAATAGTGGAATGTTTGCGCGCCCTCCGGTTTTCTTCCTTCTTGTTCGGATCCAATAACCCGTAGTCTCGTTTCCTTCAATTTCTGAACGCTTTAATTGCTTGACATCGATATAGGCCAATCCTGTATAACAAGAGAAAATAAAGAAGTCACGCACTCTGTTCAGCCGGTCAAAAACCGAATTAAAATCAATGAGGCGCTGTATCTCCTCCATAGTTAAATATGGCCTGTCAACCTCTTTAATAGTCAAACTAATCCCATTGAAAGGATCTTTCACCAACCATCCACTACGAATACTGATACTTGTAATCGCTTTTAAGTTCTGCAAAAACTTAGTAGCTGTATTGTAGCTACAACCCTTTTCAGTTTTCAGATAAATACTATACTGCTGGATCATTTGATAGTCCACAGCTTTGATAGAAATATCATTCAACTTATAGTTCTTTTGCAAGAACGATTGAAAGTGATTCTTTGCCGTATTGTACTTTTGGTACGTGGCATAGGAATTCTCTTTCCCAATTAGCTTTTTCAAGTCAGACACATGTCCTTCCCAAATGTCGATGATCTGTCTTGTCTTGGCAGTGTTTACCCCAAGGATTGCATCCCTGAGCATCTGCGGAGACACATCATCATAATAGGATAAAAGCTCATTGTACTTCTTGTGAGCTTTCATTCTGATCGCTTCAAGGTATTCATTGAACACACGGGCTTCCGTGGTTCTACCTTTCATTTGATGGCGATTTGCATCCCAATCTTCTGGATTGAGATAGCGTTTTGTTTGCAAGACAACGCGTACTCCATTAATGTTGATTCTCATCAACACTGGACATTGTCCGTTTTTTTTCTCTTTTGCACGGTTGATGTAAAATGTCAACCCATACGATGTTTTTGACGACATAGCAATTATTTAAAATTGCCCCCATTTTGATGACAAAACTACAATACCTAAAGATAAAAAACAAGAGATAACGCATTGAATTTCAATGACAAAGCCCGCCAATTTCGGCAACACTGGTTACCCTTTTTTGAATTTTTAAAATGGGTAACCAGTTAGACACCAAACAATGGCGTAAAATGGCAGAAAATGTCAAAGAATTTTAAACAAAAAAAGCGTGTAAATCTAGTATTTACACGCTTTGTCTCAGTTTGTCACTGACTTTCTGCGGAGAGTGAGGGATTCGAACCCCCGGAACCTCTCGGTTCAACAGTTTTCAAGACTGCCGCAATCGACCACTCTGCCAACTCTCCGGGGCAAAAGTAGTAAAACTTCGGGTTTTGGCAAGGGTTTT
>JBEBDG010000026.1:0-15035 GCA_041157165.1 Bacteroidota bacterium | reverse complement strand
GATTTGACCTGGTAACCTATTATAATTTAGTGACAAGAATCGTTTTTCCCGTAATTAACGGTGGAACAAATGGATTTAGAATATCCGTTGGGAGGGAATTTTAATAATTAATTGTTAATTGTTAATTATAAATTTAGTTTAGACAAAATAACTTGTAATTAACAATTAACAATTTTTAGGAGTGTATCGCTCTCTTTGAAGTTGCAGCTAAACAAGCTTCTTTCATTGCTTCTGTATAAGTAGGGTGTGCATGAGACATTCGAGCAACATCTTCTGCACTAGCTCGATATTCCATAGCAACAACAGCCTCAGCAATCATATCTGCTGCACGCGCTCCTATGATATGAACTCCTAAGATTTCATCTGTATGGGCATCTGCTAGCACCTTTACCAAACCATCTACATCCATTGAGGCAATTGCTCTACCCAATGCTTTGAAAGGAAAAGATCCTTCTTTATAAGCAATTCCAGCAGTTTTCAACTCTTGTTCAGTTTTACCTACTGAGGCCACCTCTGGCCATGTATATACGACCCCTGGTATTAAATTATAATTGATGTGCGGTTTTTGACCTGCAATAATCTCAGCAACAAACACCCCTTCTTCTTCCGCTTTGTGTGCCAACATGGCTCCGCGTACCACATCACCAATGGCATAAATACCTGGAACTTTTGTTTGTAAGGTATGTTCATCAACCGCAATTCTACCTCTTTCATCGGTTGCTAAACCAGCCGCTTCCAGCTTTAGCCCATCGGTATATGGTCTTCTACCAATACAAACCAAACAATAATCACCTTTAATTTCTACCTCTTCACCATTCGCATTTGTAGCCTTTACTACTACTTCTTTTCCTTTATTTTCTGCACTTGAGACCTTGTGAGATAGATAAAATTCAGCTCCTAATTTTGCAACTGCTTTTTGTAATTCTTTTCCCATGGTTTTATCCATAGTAGGAATCATACTATCGGCAAACTCAACAAAACTAACTTTTGAACCTAAACGAGCATAAACTGAACCTAATTCAGCTCCAATTACTCCGGCACCAATAACAATTAAATGTTTAGGAATTTCCGTAAGTTTTAAAGCCTCTGTAGAAGTAATTATGCGCTTTTTATCTACCGGAATAAATGGCAAAACAGTTGGTTTGGATCCGGTTGCAATAATGATATTTTTACCAGAAATGATTTCAGAGCTTCCGTCTGCTTTTGTAACTTTTATCGTTTTCGGACCATCAAAGGAACCTAAACCATTGAAGCTTGTTATTTTATTTTTTTTCATCAAATAACTTACTCCAGCATTTAAATTCGAAACAACACCAGATTTACGAGCAATCATTTGTTCTAAATCAACCTTTGGTTTTCCAATTGAAATACCATGCTCTTGAAAGGTATGAACAGCATTGTAATAATGCTCAGATGAATCCAATAAAGCCTTAGATGGGATACAGCCAACGTTTAAACATGTTCCTCCCAAAACAGCATATTTCTCTATAATTGCTGTTTTAAAACCTAATTGAGCAGAACGAATCGCGGAAACATACCCACCCGGTCCGGAACCGATAATAACAACATCAAACTCTTGCATATTAAACGTCTAATAATAATCTACTTGGATCTTCTAATAATTGCTTTACTCGAACTAAAAAACTAACAGATTCTCTACCATCAATGATCCGATGGTCATAAGAAAGAGCTAAATACATGATTGGCCTTACAACAACCTGACCATCCACTACAACAGCACGTTCCACAATATTGTGCATACCTAATATTGCTACTTGTGGAGCATTGATGATTGGTGTCGACAACATTGAACCAAACACACCACCATTAGTAATAGTGAATGTACCACCCGACATTTCTTCTAAAGTCAATTTATTATCTCTCGCTTTCGTTGCTAAGCGTACAACCTCCGATTCAATACCTGCAAGACTTAATTGTTCGGCATTTCTAATCACAGGAACTACCAATCCTTTAGGTGCAGATACTGCAATGGATACATCACAATAATCATGGTAAATGATTTCTTCTCCATCAATTTGTGCATTTACAGCTGGAAATTCCTTTAAAGCTACACAAACTGCCTTGGTAAAGAACGACATAAAGCCTAATCCTACACCATGCTTTTCTTTGAATTTATCTTTATACTTGGCACGCAAATCCATAACAGGTTTCATGTCAACTTCATTAAATGTAGTTAACATGGCTGTTTCATTTTTAACAGCTACCAAACGTCGTGCAACGGTTTTACGCAAAGAAGTCATTTTATCTCTTCTTACGCCTCTATCTCCATTTGGAGTTGAAGATACTGTCTGAATTGGTGTTGTTGAAGTACTTTCCACTTTTAACTTACCACTTTCAGCCTTGATGGCATCTTCTTTTGTAATTCTTCCACCAACACCTGTACCAGAAACCTGGGAGGCTGAAACTCCTTTTTCATCTAAAATTTTAGAAGCTGCTGGTGATGGATGACCCGCTGCATAAGAACCAGAAGTTGTCTCCGATACGACTGGAGTAGCTGCAGGTGTAGCACTTGCCGCAGGAGTATTTGCAATGACTGCTGCTCCTACCGTAATAGTGGCTAATTTACCTCCAATTGGTACAATAGAACCTGATTCAGCAATAATTTGAAGAACACCAGCCGTTTCTGCCGGCATTTCAAAAGTAGCTTTATCTGATTCTAATTCACATAAAACTTCATCTAATTGTACTGTATCACCTGATTTTTTGTTCCAAGTTGATACAGTTACCTCTGAAATAGATTCTCCAACTGCTGGTACAAGGATGTCAATTACTTTTGTTTCTGAAGAACTAGTGCTTGCAGTCGGAGCTGCAACTGGAGTTGCAACCGGCGTGGCATCTGGTGCAGTTGTACTAGCCACTGGTACAGAAATACCAGAGGATGCTTCGATTGTACAAATAACAGCACCAATAGGCAATACATCGCCCTCTTTTGCAACAATTCGCAATACACCTTCCGCCTCTGCAGGCAATTCAAAGGTCGCCTTATCCGATTCTAACTCGCATAAAACTTCATCAAGTTTGACAACATCACCATCTTTCTTATTCCAAGTGGCAACAGTAACTTCTGTAATTGATTCGCCCACTGGGGGCACTTTCATCTCTATGGCCATATTACTAAGGCTTTAATATTTATTTATTCAAACGCTTTATTTAAAAGGGCTGCTTGTTCTTGCCCATGTACTTTCAAAAATCCAGTAGCTGGAGACGCAGATTTCTTACGTGCAATCAGTCCTTTGAATCGGGTAAATCCAAATTCACGAATAATGTATGACCAATACCCCATGTTTTCAGGTTCCTCTTGTACAAAATACAAATCAGCATTTTTGTATTTTGCCAATTCCTTTTCTATTTGCGTGGTAGGTAATGGATGTAATTGTTCCAAACGAATGATAGCTACATCTTTACGTTTATCTGTTTCTTGTTTTTCTTGCAAATCATAATATACTTTACCAGAACACAATAACACTTTCTTAACTTTTGCTTTGTCGGCATATGAATCTCCAATCACCTCTTGGAATCTACCTTTTTTAAACTCTTCAAGGGAAGAAACAACCTTAGGATGACGGAATATGGATTTAGGAGACATTACGATTAATGGCTTCCTGAATTCCCATGCCAGTTGACGTCGAAGCGCATGAAATATATTAGCAGGTGTCGTTAAATTTGCTACGACCACATTATCCTCAGCTGCTAATTGTAAGAAACGCTCTGGACGAGCATTTGAGTGCTCAGGCCCCTGTCCTTCATATCCATGAGGCAACAACATCACCAAACCATTTTGTGTTCCCCATTTGGATTCATGAGAACTTACAAATTGGTCTATCATGGTTTGGGCACCATTGGCAAAATCACCAAATTGAGCTTCCCATATAACCAAGGCATCAGGATTAGCCAATGCATAGCCGAATTCATACCCTAAAACCCCGTACTCTGAAAGTAAAGAGTTGTAAATACTAATTTGCTCCTGCCCTTCCTCTATATGATTTAAATTACAATAATTTTCATTGGTATTAGCATCATGCAATACGGCATGGCGATGAGAGAATGTACCCCTCTGTACATCTTGTCCGGATAATCGTACACTTTTCCCTTCCAACAAAATAGAACCATATGCAAGCAATTCTGCTGTTGCCCAATTCAATTGTCCTTTTTCAAAAAATACCTGGCGATCCGCTACAACCTTTTCTATTTGCTTCAAGGCAACAAATCCTTTTGGTAGACTTGTTAAAGCTTTGGCAACTTTATCAATAACTTTTTGATCAATCCCCGTTTCTGGAGATTGTTCAAAATCTTTCGATTCGGCATAGCGCAATTCAGACCAACGATTATCTAATTTTAAAGGAATGTATGGTGGACGAACTTTTTGTTTCACCATATCCAAACGAGCCTGCAATTCTCCTTTAAAATGAGCATCCATTTGCTCTGCTAATTTTGCATCAATATCACCACGCTTAATTAATTTTTGCGTATAAATCTCCCTAGGATTCGGATGATTTGAAATATTGGCATATAAGGTTGGTTGCGTAAAACGAGGTTCATCAGATTCATTATGACCATTTCTACGGTAACAAACCATGTCTACAAATACATCTCGATTGAATTCTTGACGAAATTCTGCTGCCATTCTAGAAACGAAAACAACCGCTTCTGGATCGTCTCCATTCACATGAAAAACTGGAGCATCTATGATTTTGGCAACATCCGTACAATATATTGAAGATCTCGCGTCTTCAAAATCCGTTGTAAAACCAACTTGATTGTTAATGACAAAATGTATAGTACCACCTGTTGTATAACCTTTCAATTTTGCCATTTGTGTAACTTCATACACAATTCCTTGTCCTGCAACTGCTGCATCGCCGTGGATCAAAATAGGCAATACCTCATCGTAATTCTTTCCATACAATGCATCTGCCCTTGCTCTACAGAAACCTTCTACTAAAGGATTTACAGCCTCTAAATGCGAAGGATTAGGTGCTAATTTGATAGCTATTTCTTTGCCTGAGGGCGAAATATGCTTACTTGAATATCCCAAATGATATTTCACATCTCCATCTCCATGGATTTCATCTGGCACATTTCCTTCAAAGCCATCAAAAATGGCTTCATACGATTTATGCATAATATTGGCTAAGACATTTAAACGGCCTCGATGGGCCATTCCAATCATCGCTTCTTTTACTCCTCCCTCTGCAGCTTTATTGATGATGGCATCTAAGCCCGGGATTGTACTCTCTCCACCTTCTAGTCCAAATCTTTTTTGACCTAAGTATTTGGTACCTAAAAAATTCTCAAAAACAACCGCCTCATTTAATTTTTGAAGGATTTGCTTTTTTTCTTCGATACTAGGACTAAATGATAAAGCCTCCTTTTCTATCTTATTCCTCAACCATTCTTTAGCCTTCATTTCACGGATGTACGAATATTCGAATCCAATAGATCCAGCATAAATGGTATAAAGTGACTCAACAATTTTCCGCAGGGAACAAGCACCCAAACCTAAAAATGAACCAGCCTGAAAAATAGTGTCTAAATCAGCATCAGACAACGCATAATCTTGTATCGACAAACGTGGCTCCCTATTTTTTCTCTCACGAACAGGATTTGTTTTAGCTAATAAATGTCCACGTGAACGAAATGCCTTAATTAAACTAATAACAGCCATTTCTTTTTGAACATGCGATGCATCTACATCACCAATTCCACCCATTGCCTCTTGCCAGGTTTGAGCAAAGTCGAAACCTTTAAAGAAATCCCTCCAACTACTGTCTACTGAATTAATATCTTGCTTATAAGCATCATACAGGTCCGAAATAACCTGTGTATCTGCATTCGCTATAAAGGAAAATGAATCCATAATATTATATCCTACAATTTGTAGGAAAAGTTTCAAATGTTAATTACTTGGTTAAGAGTCAATCTTCTTACTAAAATATCTTTGCAAGTTACAAAGCATACTTTACTTTACCGAAAAAAAATCCTCGTTTTTGTAATAAATTAAACACAAATTTCTTCGGAAATAATCCATCTAATTTTGATTTATTTCGAATCTTTAAAAAGGTTAATTTATTCTTTGATAAATCTTATAATTTGGTGATTTAAGGACGGAAGCTTTGCAATTTCCCATTCCCTAAATCAATTTCATATCGAATCCCTATTTGATGAAAACCACTGCTTGCATCATTACTACTAGAATTTATTGAACCAGTGGAGTTAAGCGTTATACTTTTTCCCAAAAAATCATAGGCATAAGAAACCATGAAATTTCGACCTAATGCTACCTGAGCACTTCCCAGAAATGCCGTGTTCCCCATTTCTGCACCAGAATTTAAATACCAGGCACCAATTCCGACAACTTCTTGAAACCAATAAACACCATAAAAATCGACTTTCGTATCGGACATCGTGCCATATTTTTGATGCTTTAAAACTGAACCTAGACGCAACTTGTCACCACTTGCTAAATCCATTAAAACCTCTCCATGGAAATAGATAGGAGAAACAGATGAATTTGAATCATCTACATATGAACTTGGTCTTGACATTCCCAATTGAATATTTCTTTTTTGGTACAATATACCTAAGCCATAACTGGCCTTTAGGATGGTATTTCCATTTGATGTAATAACAGGCTTTTGATTGATTCCAATATTACCTCCTATGGATATTTCATGGCCATCACCCAAGATAAAACGCCTTGAAAGTACTCCCGCTAGACCTAAATTAGAGGCAATTGTCCCCGTTCCATCTGCAAAGACTTGGGAAGAATTAAAGCCCAAAAAACCAAATCCCCATTTTTCATCTTGAATAGGCATATCGAAACTAACATATTGTTGAGACAGGCTTGTCATTCCAGGCAAAGAAAACAAAGGTTTTTTACGATAAAAACCAATAATTGATGCAACTTTTGAGGCGCCTGCCCTGGCTGGGTTGATACTCATTGGCATCATAGGGTACATCATCCGCATAGCCTCTTGTTGCGCATGAAGGGTAAATGTTTGAAGAAAAAATAAAAGTAAAATTGTGTACACAATTTTAAATTGATTGGGTTTCAATATGACATTATGACACATTTTATCGTCTTGGTATTGATTTTGTTAGAATCCTCAAAATTAGAATTAAATTTTAATCACATGAAAGAAACAGGTAATATTTCCATTCACACCGAAAACATTTTTCCAATCATTAAGAAATTTTTGTATTCTGACCATGAAATTTTCCTTAGAGAATTGGTTTCAAATGCCGTTGATGCTAGCCAAAAGCTTAAGCGTCTGAATTCAATCGGAGAATTCAATGGAGATTTGGGAGATTTAAAAGTTAAAGTAAGTTTTAATAAAGAGGCAAAAACAATTACCATATCTGACAACGGTATAGGTATGACTGCCGAAGAGATAAAAAAATACATCAACCAAATTGCATTCTCAGGTGCTACTGAATTTGTTGAAAAATACAAAGACAAAGGAGATGAGCAAGCCATAATTGGCCACTTTGGACTAGGCTTTTACTCCGCCTTCATGGTGGCAAAGGAAGTTGAAATTATCACAAAATCACACCAAGAAGGTTCTGAAGCAGCTCGTTGGATTTGTGATGGGACAACACAGTTCGAAATCACTAGCGTAGACAAAAAAGAAAGAGGAACAGACATCATTCTTCATATTGCTGAAGATTCAGAAGAATTTTTAGATGAATTCAGATTAAAATCAATTCTTGAAAAATATGGTAAATTTTTACCAATTGAAATCGAGTTTCAAGAAAAAATCATCAATAATACCAACCCATTATGGACTCGTAATCCATCAGAATTAACAGACGAAGATTATTTGAAATTTTATGATGAATTGTATCCTTTCCAAGAAAAACCACTTTTTTGGATCCATTTAAATGTCGATTACCCCTTCAATTTAACAGGTATTCTATACTTCCCGAAGATCAAAAATGAATTCCAGGTTCAAAAAGAGAAAATCCAATTATACTCTCGACAGGTATTTATTACCGATGAAGTTAAAGATGTAGTACCAGAATTTTTAATGCTTTTACACGGTGTTATCGACTCACCCGATATACCATTGAACGTTTCTCGTTCATTCCTTCAATCTGACTCAAATGTTAAAAAAATAACTAGCCATATCTCTAAGAAAGTTTCTGATAAATTGCATGAATTATTTAAGTCTGACCGTGCAGGTTTTGAAGAAAAATTTGAAAATATTGGATTGTTCATCAAATATGGTTTAATCTCAGATGAGAAATTCTATGAAAGAGCAAAAGAGGTTTGTTTAGTTCAAGATACTGAAGGTACATTTTTTACTATTCAAGAGTACGAAGAAGCAATTCAGGCTGCTCAAACTGACAAAGACAACAAAAAAATATTCTTGTACGCAACCGATCTATTGCAACAAGATGCCTTTATTCAATCTGCCAAAGCCAAGGGGTATTCTGTCTTAAAAATGGATTCAATGATTGATAGTCATTTCATCAATCAAATGGAATACAAAAATCAAGAAGTACAATGGAAGCGCGTAGATGCTGATTCAATTGATAAATTAATAGACACAGGCACTACATTAGAGGTTTTGTTAAGTGACCAACAAAAAGAAACAGTAAAAAATTCCTTCGAAAAAGCATTGAATGACCCATCAAAAATTGTTTCCATTGAAGGAATGGCTGCAGATGAATTACCTGCAATCGTTACGCAGAATGAATTCATGAGAAGGATGAACGAAATGCAACGCAATGGTGGAAATGGTATGTTTGGAGCAATGCCATCTACTTATCAAATTACAGTTAATGGCAATCATCCATTGATTGAAAAATTAGCTAATGAATCAGAAGAGGATAAAAGAAATGAATTGGCAAAACAAATAGCAGATTTGGCCTTACTTTCTCAAAATCTTCTTTCAGGTGCTGATTTGACGGCATTTATCAAAAGAAGTGCTGCGAGACTCTAATTTAACGTCCCCCTGCCCCGTCTTTATGAAGGAGGGGGCAGAGGGGGTTAATATTACCTAACTATCAACTTCTTTGTAACTAAAGACCTGCCATCCACCACCAATTGATAAGGATACATTCCAGGATTTAGATCCTTTAGATTGATCCGCAAGGTTCTGTTATTCGTATCTAAGTTTACCTCTTTAACTTGTTGACCAAGAATATTAAAAATAACTAATTTGACTTCTGAAAAATTGGCGGTAATTTGAACATCAATGTCCACGTAATCAAAAGCAGGGTTGGGATACAAATGACTTACCATTAACTTATCACTCTTGAACAAATAAAGTTCTTCTGAAAGGTGAAAATGATTTGAATGAATAGCGAACAAATTATTACCCAAATGACCAAAGGTCATTATCATGAATAAGGTAATTAAAAATTTGTGCTTAAAGAACATGAACGAAATTATACCATTAATTGTATAATAAAAAGTCTAAATAGTCGAACGGCCGAAAAATAGTGACAAATGACTATTTTTTAATATATTTTAACTTTTCCAATAACATCAATAGGCTAGGTTTCTCTTTGATACGCCAGTTAAATCCGTCTAAATTCTGTAAATCTTCCTTCCATTCATTGGGCGGCACAAACTTGGCTTCAGGCTTGGTAAGGAATTTTATTTTTTTAACTTGATTATCCTCAAAAAATAAATTCATTCGACTACATTCCACTCGATTCAATCCAGTGGTTTTTTTCTTATCATCTAAAACATAATAAACACTTTCTCCGTTTCCCTCTACATTAACCCTACTTAATTTTGCATCTTCCTTGAATAACAACCAAATTCTTCTTCCTTTTATCTGATTAAATTGATGAATCGAGTCTTCAGATATAACAAATGAATGTCCTTTTAATCGCATTTCTTTTACTTGCTGGCTCTCAATAAAAATTGATATGGAATCCGCCTGAGATTGCGAATCATTGGTCCACAATATTGGTTTTTGGTAAAAATGAATGACTGAATCCTTTACATCATAACCTAAAGAATCACATTTACCGGATAAATCAGATTTATAGATTAATACATTTTTATAAGCATATAACTTTCTCACCGAATCTTTCTTGGATTCAAATGAAACAAGGGTATCTGCCGTTAGATACAAGGTATCTTTTTCCATGACATTTCGCATGAGGGCATGCCCAAAAACCCTAGTTAATCCAGTATTTCCAGCATATCGGCCATGATCACCAGTAAGAATTACTTTATCTTTTTTACTAACAAATTCAACATTTCCTTTTGCAACTCCAATTTTAGTTGGGGAATCATAGAACAAAGTATCACCTGTTAAGGTAAAATCTTCCATTTTTGCAGTCGATCTACCCGAAAAATTGGAAACCTTTGTTTGGGTATTGTAAAAACCTGAGGAAGTAAACACCGTGTCCTTTTTGTTCACTATTTGAGTAGGGCAAATAAAATAAGCTTCTTTGGAAAGTGTATTATATTTTAAGGAATCTGCTTTTAGGGACCCTCCTTCTTTATCCACAACTTTTACATTTTTCTTAAATAAAAAGTTTTTTGTAATTGTGTTATAAATTCCTTCTTTACTCGTTAAAGTTGATTTTTTATCTAAAATTCGAGCTCCTGCATTGTAATCCGCAAATCGAGTATTTAAATCATAATTAAGTTTAGGAGTGTTTAAAACGATGGTATGATCATCTAATTTGACGCGACCTGAAACAAATGCTTGTCGCATGTCACCATTGTAAATTGCTGTATCACCAGTAATTGTCACAGTATCTGCTTGAATGATTTTTACATTTCCGTAGGCTAGAACATTGTTTGTCAAACTATTAAAAATTGCTTGCTTGCAGGATAAAATAGTCGTTCCTTGTTGAAGAGAAACATGACCTATCAATTCTTTAAATTCAGCATTTCCTTTTAGGCTGTCGGAATGAATAATAAAAATTTGACTTTGACCAATTGCAGTAAAGCTAAAAATGAAGAAAAAAAATAAGAAACAAATCTTTTTTAAAGTCATTACGGATGCGAATTTGTAATTTCGCGTATTATTTAGCTCGCAAGTTACCAATTTTATGCTGGAAGATTTCAACCAATTTATTGAAAAACATCAATTATTTACAAAAAAAGATCGAATTCTATTGGCTGTTAGTGGTGGAATAGATAGCATCTTGATGGCTAAATTATTCTCATTAACTTCCTATGAATTCGGAATAGCCCACGTAAATTTTGGTTTAAGGGGTGAAGAATCGATGGCAGATGAGTTATTTGTGAAAAAATTTGCAAAAGCATTAAAAGTAACTTATTACTCGATTCAATTTGAAACCAAATCATTTGCAGAAAGTGAAAAAGTAAGTATTCAACAAGCAGCGAGAGCGTTAAGGTACCAATGGTTTGAAGAAATTTGTCAAAAAGAAAATTTTGATAAAATTGCAACGGCACATCATCTCCTAGATCAGGCGGAAACAGTTATATTTAATTTAAGTAGAGGTACTGGAATAGCAGGTTACCATGGTATACCTGTTGTTAATGGTAAAATAATTCGACCAATGGCGTTTGCATCGCAGGACCAAATTTTTGATGCTGTGGTGCAATATAAATTAGCTTGGAGAGAGGATTCTAGCAACCAATCGAGTAAGTATGCAAGAAATTTTATCCGCCAAGAAGTCATGCCAAAATTGATGGAATTAAATCCATCCATTGATAAAACAATTGCTGAAAATGCAAAAAAAATCATTGGTATTGAGCAATGGATTGAAGAAGAGTTCCATGAATGGGTTAAAATCCATATTAAAAATGAATCAGATGGGCTAACAATTGTTCAGGATATTCAATTAGAAAATTCGAAAAACAAGGTATTAAGTGGCAAATATCTACAATCCAAAAATTTCAATTTTGATCAAATTGAACTGATTTTTCGGGCAGAATTGGAACAGCAAGTTGGAAAACTATTTGAATCACCTACACATCAATTAAACATTGATAGGAAGCAATGGCTCCTTCAATCAAAAGATCAACAAGCCTTTAGACCAATTATAATTCAAGAGGAAGATGATTTCGTGCAAATTGGAAAACAAAAAATACAACTCTTTTTTGAAGAAAAAACAGCAGATTTTACAGTACCAACCTCATCAAAAATTGCTTGCTTAGACGCTGAGAAACTAGAATTTCCTCTTGAAATCAGAAAATACCAAGAAGGCGATTGGTTCTGTCCGTTAGGAATGAATCAAAAAAAATTAGTTTCAGATTTTCTGACGGATAAAAAAGTCCCCTTACTAAAGAAGCAAGATACCTATCTATTGCTATCGAAAGGTTCTGTAGCATGGATTATTGGTTATCGAATAGACAACCGATTCAAAGTAACAGAAAAAACGGAAGAGGTGTATCTTTTGGAAGTGGAGAGTTGAAGGTGAAGGGTGGAGAACAATTTCAAATTTTAACTTTCCTTTCTCAACTTTCAACTTATCTAATCAGTTTCCTATACATTTCGGTTTTGGCTGGGTCAAGCAGGCTCATGTAGGCAAAAGTTTGCTGGCGGAGCGTGGCAGATGATTCATCCATTATTTGAAATATCTCATCCCCTTTTGATTCAAAAAATAAACGAATAGTGGCTGAACCCGGACGAATTTGATTAATTTGACGTAGATTCATTAACATTTCGACCAGGCCATCTCTGGTTTCATCAGGTTTATCTTTAAATGAATCTAATAAAACACGATGATATTGATAATTTGCCTCACGAATTCCAGTTAATTGCTGGTTAATCAATGCCTCTGCAATTCCTACCTTACTTCGAATATCATTCGCAGTACCCCAGCCACCAGCTGCATTTTGAGCTAAATTGGTCAAATTATATAATTTCTGCACGAATGGATCTCCTGCTAATTTTCCAAATGAATCATAACTGTAAATCAAAGCCAAGTTTGAATAATAAGCTAAAAGTG
The DNA here is from genome assembly GCA_041157165.1 of Bacteroidota bacterium. Lineage (GTDB taxonomy): Bacteria > Bacteroidota > Bacteroidia > Cytophagales > Spirosomataceae > Sandaracinomonas. The sequence goes on along the minus strand of JBEBDG010000026.1, from coordinate 2,123 downwards.
AACCTAAATTATCAATATAACTATTGTCGTTGTAGGTTATGGGTGTTCCGGTTTGGTATTTAAAATTAAATGATTTATCAACGAGGCTTAAAATAACGGTTTCGTAATTGGTACCATAAACAGGACGAAGCACTTGTATGCGCGCATTGGCCTCAAAATCACCTTGAGAAGTTGCTTTCGTTAAAATTAAATTGATATTTAATTTTATCTTTTCTTCTTGTGAGTAGGTGTCATTTGTCCACCTTCTTCCATTGATAAAATCCTGCATTACCCTTTGGATCTCAGGGTAAATTTGCCCACCACCTCTTTGTTGATCTATTTGTAATTGTTCTGTATTAATGCTAATAGTTGACAATAATTCTTGGGAAAAAGAAAATTGAGCTACACATAAAAATACAAAAGTGGTGAATAAATATTTCATAAAATTTAATTCTAAAACGAATTTAAAACCTTTTTGGTATAAAAAAAATCCCGACTCTGACCGAGTCGGGATTTAAAATAAATGGTATTTAATTATTTTGAAGTTTCACCTTCTTCACGTAATCTAAAATCAACTTTATCAGCCATGAATTCATCAATAGCTAAAGATGTTGGTTTAGGTAAACGCTCATAATATTTTGAAATTTCTATTTGTTCTCTATTTTCAAAAATCTCTTCTAAATTATCAACTGATGAAGCAAATTCAGATAATTTACCTGATAATTCCTCTTTCATTTTGCTTGAAATCTGACGAGCTCTTTGAGCAATAATGGATACTGATTCATACACATTGCCTGTTTTTGCAGCAATTTTATCTGAATCTCTTGTTATGATCGAAGGATTGGTTTGAATCTTAGACATCTTGTCGAATATTATAATTTTTGCAAAGTTAATTAAATTTTTGAATAAATACTATTTGGGACTTGTTGCCACTTTTGACGTATTTGATTTTTCTTTTTCTTGTTGTGCCTTATATTCTGCTTCCAGCTTTGCTATTCGTTCGGCTTCCTTTATACTTTCGGTGTACATTTTTTCTGCCTGAGGCAAAAATGCACTTTTCGGGTATTTATCCAGTAATTCTAAATAAAACTTACCCGCCTCCTCAAAACGCTCTCTTTGTTTGGTTTCAATGGTTGTTTTGGCCAGTTCAAATTGAGATTGAAGCTTTAAAAATGCTACTTCTTCATTGAATTCAGAATCTGGAAAATCTCTTTGAAAGTTGGTAGCCTCGATAACAGCTGATTTTAAAGCAGCAATATTAAATGGAGAAGTTTTGAAGTACAACTTTGCTTTTTCAAAAGCTTTTTTTTCAAGTTTTTTTCTCAATTCTTTAATCATTCGAGTACATTCCTCTCTGAATTTTGATTCCGGATAGTTATTGATGTATCCTTGTAATTCATTGATGGCCGATAAGGTACCTGTTTGGTCTAAATTGAAATTAGGTGAATCGCGGTACAATGAAAATGCTGCCATATAGATAGACTCTTCAGCTAAATCCGAACGGGAAAAAATTTCAGCAAATTTTTTAAAATGTGTACCCGCTAAGGTGTAATTCCCTAATTCAAAATCACATTTAGCTTGATAAAAGGTTGCTAATTCTTGCGTAGAATCCCCCTTCATTAAGGGTAAAATTTCATCAAAAAGAATTCCTGCTTTGTCGAATTCTTTCTTTTTGTAATAATCTACGGCCGCCTGGTATTTTTTGGGCAAACTAGCTGATTTTCTAAATTTCTCAAATTTCCCACAAGAACTTAATGCAAAAATAAACACTAAGCTAAGGAGTAAGGCATTATTAAATTTCATAAGTACAAAGATAAGCAATTAAATTAAGCATTTAATTGCTTTGAAAACTGTAATTCATAAAGTTGGGCATAAAGTCCATTTTGTTGTAATAATTCATCATGACTCCCCCTTTCTTTGATTTCACCTTTATCCATTACCAATATTTGATCAGCATGCTTAATAGTTGATAATCTATGGGCAATAACTACCGATGTTCTTCCTTTCATTAAGGTGCTAATGGCTTTTTGTATCAACAACTCAGATTCGGAATCTATGGAGGAGGTCGCTTCATCCAATACAATAATTTTAGGATTTCTAACAAGAGCTCTTACAAAGGCAATGAGTTGCCTTTGACCAACACT
>JBEBDG010000025.1:0-15117 GCA_041157165.1 Bacteroidota bacterium | reverse complement strand
TTGAATACACAAATAGTTTTCGTTTTTTTAAAAATTCTTGATTTTCATTTTTACTTAAATCTAGTTGGTAAGCCTCATAATTTTGATCAAGGAAATTTTTTAGGATTGGATTTTTAAAAGTTTCATTGTAGGCTAGACAATGTCCACAGGTGGGTAGGAATACTTCTAAAAAAACCGGTTTTTTGTTTTCTTTATTTAAAAATAAATCCTCTATTTTAGATGGTAAATTTTGAAATGAAGGGTGGTTGTTTTGGCTGAATGTTTGAAATGTAATTAACAAAAAACCATAGATATATAAATAGAATTTTTTCATTGCATATTTTTTTTCAAAAATACATTATCCTCCCCAATTTTCCCTATCCAAGTTTCGAAAGGTGATTGCCTCTGCCAAATGAATCATTTCAATTCTTTCTTTTTGATCCAAATCTGCAATCGTTCTAGCCACTTTTAATATTCGTTCATAGGCTCTGCCCGATAATTGTAGTTTTTCCATTGCCATTTTTAACATTTCCTGGCTGTTTTTGTCCAATTGGCAATCTTTTTTCACTTGTTCAGCGTTCATCATGGCGTTGCTGTGAATTCCCTTTGCATAAGAAAATCGATTGGATTGAATGGTTCTTGCCATAATTACTCTTTCCCGAATGGTTTCACTTTTTTCATTTTGGCTTAAGGAAGCGAGCTCTTCAAATTTGACAGGTGTTATTTCGACATGAATATCAATTCGGTCTAATAAGGGTCCTGAAATCCGATTAAGATATTTTTGAACGACTCCAGGTGCGCAAACACAAGCCTTTGTTGGATGGTTAAAATAGCCACACGGACAAGGATTCATACTTGCAATGAGCATAAAATTGGAAGGAAATTCAACGGACCATTTCGCTCTGGAGACTAGCACCTTCCTGTCTTCTAATGGTTGTCTTAAGACCTCTAGTGTCATCCTTGAAAACTCGGGTAATTCATCTAAAAATAATACACCATTGTGTGCCAAAGAAATTTCACCGGGTTGAGGATTACTTCCGCCTCCTACCAAAGCGGCAGTGGAAGTATTATGATGGGGATTTCTAAAGGGTCTTGTAGTTAATAAAGACTTATTTTTCCTTAATTTCCCAGCCACTGAGTGGATTTTTGTAGTTTCCAGCGCTTCTTGAAGTGTGAGAGGGGGTAAAATGGTAGGGATGCGTTTGGCTAACATCGTTTTTCCTGCACCTGGCGGGCCAATTAGAATAAGATTATGTCCACCAGCAGCTGCGATTTCAAAGGCTCTTTTTGCTTTTTCCTGCCCCTGTACATTACTAAAATCATTATCAAAATGATATTTATTTTCATTAAAAAAGGAATTAGAATCAATTATTTCTGGTAAAATGGGATTTCTTCCTTTCAAAAATTGTATTGCTTCACTTAAAGTATTGATACCATATACTTCAATTCCATCTACAACAGCTGCTTCAGCTGCATTTTCTTTGGGTAATAAAAGCTTTTTAATTCCTTTTCGTTTTGCTTCAATAGCCATAGGTAAAGCCCCTTTTATAGGTCTTAATAATCCATCAAGAGAGAGTTCTCCCATGATAACAAACTCTTCAATTAATGGTATATATATTTGATCAGAAGCATGTAAAATAGAAAGTGCAATTGGGAGATCGTAGGATGAGCCTTCCTTTCGGATATCAGCAGGAGCCAAATTAATGACAACTTTTTTCCTGGGGAAGAAATATCCAAAATGTTTGATAGCAGATTCAACTCGCTGAATGGATTCTTTAATTGTTGAATCAGGTAATCCTACTAAATAACACTTAGTACCCTGAGTGACATTGATTTCAATCGTAATTAAGGAAGCTGTAACGCCAAATACAGCACTTCCGAATGTTTTTGCTAACACAATTTTTAGTGGTTTATGTTGCAAATAAAATCAATTTTTACATTAGGAATGATAAGTTAATTGGACTTCTCTGGAACTTACCAATAAGTTGGTATTTACACCCATTGGGATAGGTTGGTTATCAGGAATATGACCACTTGGAAAATCGAATACGATTGGATAATTGTAATCTTTAGTATGTTCTAAAATAAGCTCATTTATAGTTTTGCCTATAGCAAGAGAAGCCTCTTCACAATCTGTGAAGCCTCCTATGAGTAATCCAGATAACTTGGATAGAAGCCCAGCTCTTTTTAATTGAACCAACATCCGATCCACATGGTATAACCGTTCTCCTACTTCTTCTAATAAAAGAATTTTGCCATTTAAATCAGGAAAACTTGGTGTACCGATAAGGTGAACAATTAGTGAAAGGTTTCCCCCAATGACTTGGCCAGTTGCCTCGCCATACCTATTTTTTGAATGGGATGGGGTTTTAATATGCAAGGTACCTTGAAAAAGTAATTTATGAAGATTTATCAAGGCATTTTCTCCTCCAATTTGTAAAAAATTGTGTGGCATTGGTCCGTGAACAGATGCAAATCCCAATTTATTTAAATGCAACAATAAAGCGGTAATGTCTGAAAAACCGACCATCCACTTTGGAGAATCAGCAAATAAATTAAAATTTAATGAATCAATGATTCGACTTGAACCATAACCGCCTCTAATCGGAAAGATAGCCTTAATGGAGGGGTCATCTAATGCCCACTGTAAATCAGAAATTCTTTCTTCATCTGTACCGGCAAGTCCAAAATGTTGTTTCATGTGATTAGGTGAAAAAATTACTTCTAAGCCCCAATCACTTAAAATCTGAACACCATTTATCCAATTGCTAGATTTTGGTGGGGATGCAGGTGAGAGAATGGCTACTTTATCTCCCTTTGAAAGTAGTGGAATTTGAGACATCTTTATAAAAAAATAATTTCCTCTATAATATCATGATTAGCGGCCTTATTGATCACTTCAATTAATTTCATTTTGGTAATTAGAAGTTCTTTTTTCAAAGGCGCTGAGGTGATTTTAAGAAACAACTTGCCATTTTTGGCATAGACTTCGCTTGTTCTGGCAGCAATGGGTTTGCCAACAATTAGTTCCCAATTTGCAGCAATGTATGTTTCTTGAAATTTATGTTGCAGTTGGTATACTTTTAAAAGGGATTCTATGGCCTCCTTTAAGCTTTGACTTTCACTTTTACGTGAATTTGCGTTAGGTATTTTTGATTTAAAAGGAGAATCCATTTTTCATATTTTGAATCAAAGTTATGATTTTTAGCAAAAAAAAGAGGATGTACATGGAATGAATTTATTTTTTTTTAATTTTTTTTTAATTTTTTTATTCTCAAAAAAGTACCCTGATTTTTGATGATTTTAAAAGAAAATATCAAGATAGTACAATGATTGAAAATTTATAAGAAAAAATTTCACCTAAACAATTTGTTAAGGTGTTAAAATTTAAATCAGAATTATATACTTTTGTTAGCTGTCAAAAATCTAAGAGGAGTTAAAACTATGAAAACTACTACTTGAAGAATTTGACAAAAAGTTTTGTTTAACAAATAATTCTTTAACCCCAAATTACCAAACTAATGAGTACACAACAACCAAAACCAGCTGCAGCAAAGCCAGCAGCTGCACCACAGAAAAAATCAGGCGGTATTTCTGCTGGATTAGTTCTAATTCTTTTATTTGTTATTGCACTTTGTATTTTCCTTTTCGTGATGGGAGATGGTTCTCACTTTGAAGGTGGTACAAATGAAGGTCACCCAATTCCAGGCGATTACTTTGGTATCGTTTACAAAGGTGGTGTGATTGTACCCGTGTTAATGACATGTTTTTTAACTGCTTTGACTTTCTCTATCGAGCGTATCATTACGATTGGTAAGGCTAAAGGAACAGGAGATGTTAATGCATTCGTTCGTAACATTCAAGCAACTTTAGACAAAGATGATGTTGAGGCTGCAATTAAAGCTTGTGAAAAACAAAAAGGTTCAGTAGGAAATGTAACATTATCTGCTGTTAAGAAATACAAGCAATTAACTACTGATGGTTCTTTAGATAAAGAGCAAAAATTAGCTGCTTTGAGCAAAGAGGTAGAAGAAGCAACTTCATTGGAATTACCAATGTTAGAGAAAAACTTGACTATCATTGCGACATTAGCTTCGGTATCAACATTATTGGGTCTATTAGGAACGGTAGTTGGTATGATCAAGGCCTTCTCTGCATTAGGTAACTCAGGTGGTTCTACAGATGCGAATGCTTTAGCAAACGGTATCTCTGAGGCCCTTGTAAATACTGCATTAGGTATTGGTACATCAGCAATTTGTATCATTGCATATAACTTCTTTACATCAAAAATTGATGAATTAACTTATAGCATTGATGAAATTGGTTTGACTGTAAACCAAAACTATGCTACGCATCACAATTAATAGATGGAATAAATTCAGTCAGGGTGACCTGAACAAATGATTTTTTTTCACAGAATAAAATTTAATTGTTATGCCAAAAGTTAAAGCCAAAAGAACCAGTGTTTCGCTAGATATGACAGCGATGTGCGATGTTGCGTTCCTTCTTTTGACGTTCTTCATGTTAACCGCGAAGTTCCGTCCGGAAGAGGCAGTAACAGTTGTACCTCCTAGTTCAATCTCAGAGAAACCTTTGAATACGAAAGATGGTGTGCTCACCATTAGCGTTTCGAAAGAAGGGGGTGTTTATTTGGCAACTGACGATATGATGGCAAGAGAATTTATGTTAGAGCGTATGGCCAACAAGTATGGGGTTGCTTTAACTGAAGAAATGAAATCAAACTTCCTTAGTTCTGAGGTAGTTGGTTTCCCTGCCGGTGCGATGCGTCAGGTGTTAAATGAAAAACCTTCTGAAGCTAAAAGTAAAGGATTTTTAAAAGGTATACCTATCGATTCAGCCAATAATGAATTGTCTTATTGGGTTGGATATGCTAAGTTGTCAAATCCTGCTTTTAAGATAGCTATCAAAGGAGATCAAAATTCTGATTATAAAGTTTTCAGTGATATCATTGGGACTCTACAAGCTCAGAATATTAACATTTTCCAATTGGTAACATCACCAGAGAAAAGACCTCAATAAGTAACGTTTTAATAAGAGAAAAAAATGGCAGAAATAGATAGCTCCGGTGGGGGTAAGAAAGGCGGGAAGAAACGTAGTAAAAAAATGTCGACCAAAATCGATATGACACCAATGGTGGACTTGGGTTTCTTGTTGATTACTTTCTTTATGTTGACGACAACGTTGGCAAAACCCGTAACCATGCAGTTGAATATGCCTGATAAAACGGAGGATAATACCCAAACGTCACCTGTGAAAATGTCTGAGACAGTTACGATCTGTCCAGATGAAAATAAGGTGTACTATTATCAAGGTATTCCTAGTGAATCAGCTACTGTATTGAATGTGACTGATTATTCTGATACTGGTATTCGCAAAGTAATTGCGGATATGAAAGCTAGAATCGGTAATAATTTTACAATCGTTATGAAACCTACAAAAAAATCGAAATATCGTAATGTTGTAGATTTAATTGACGAATGTGCAATTACCAATAACAAGCGTTATGCTTTGTTGGAAATTGATCCAGATACAGAAGCTTTGATTAAGCGTTCAGGTAAATAATTGGCGAAAGCCTTTTTAGAAATTTAAAATTAATTTAAACTATGTCACAACAAGTTATAAGCCAAGATGCTACTTTAGATGACATTATCTTTAAGGATAAGAACCGTGAATATGGGGCTTTTCTTTTAAGGACAACGTATCCAAAAGTTATCAAAAGGTCGGTGATATTAGGTTCATCACTTTTTGTTGGGGCTTTATTGTTGGCTGCCTTCTGGAAACAGATTACAGCTAGTAATAAGGAGAAAACGGAGGTGATCGCTGAAACCATGAAAATCGATCAACCACCACCACAAAAGAAAGTGGAATTACCTCCACCGCCACCACCTCCACCACCAAAGGAGATTCCAAAGGTAACAACTACCAAGTTCTTACCTCCTGAAATCAAGCATGATGAAGAGGTAACCAAGCCAGAACCTCCACCAGAAGAGGTAAAGGGTAATACTGCTAACGAAACTGTTAAAGGTGTTGATGAATCCTATGAAGCACCGGTGGATCCGGATGCTAAAGGTCAGGAAACTCCAGTGGAGCCACCAAAGCCTGCTGAAGAGGAAATCTTTACCGCAGTTGAGCAACAAGCAGAATTCCCAGGAGGAATTGCTGGATTTGCTAGATATCTACAAAGAAGTTTGAAATATCCTGCTGCCGCACAACGTGCAAACGTTCAGGGTAAGGTTTATGTTCAGTTCGTTGTAAATACCGATGGTTCTATCCAAGACGTACAGGTAATTAAATCTGTTGGTTTTGGGTGCGACGAAGAGGCGATGCGTGTTATCAAATCTGGTCCAAGATGGAACCCAGGTAAACAATCTGGTAGAGCGGTTCGTTCGCGATTTACACAGCCTATTACTTTCCAATTATCGGAGTAATTTGGTTAGATTATAAAATTAGGCCTGCCGAAAAGCAGGCCTTTTTTTATTGTTCAATAATTTGTAATTTGAAGCATAAATCTTTTTTATGAAAACATCTTGGGTTTTATTAATAAATACACTATTTAGATCAGTTGTAGCTTTAATATATATAGCGTTAGGCTATTATGTGGCGTTTATGTCTTCTTATGAATTAGGTTATATCGGTGAAGAAACACCCATTCGATTTTTGCTTGGCATATTGTTTATTCTATACGGTATATTTCGTATCTGGAGAGCATTAGTATATTATAAGAATAATAAAAATAATGGTATTGAATATGGTTCCTATGAAGATGAAGATTAGTGTTTTTTTATTGTTTGGAATTTTCCTTTTTTCTTGTTCAAATTCTGAAAAAAATCAGTTTGATGATACACCTATTAAGGGAGAAATTGCAATTGATGTAGATGATTCTTTTAAAATGTTACTTGAGGCAGAAAAAAATGCTTTTGAATATCATAATCATTTTGCCAAAATTACTTTATCAAATAAACCTGAAAGTGAAGCAGTTGCCGATTTGTTGAATGATAAAGTACGGGGAATTGTTGTTACCCGTGAACTAACTGCTAAGGAAAAAGAAGTTTTTACAAGAGAAAAAATTTCCTACAGAAGTTATCGTTTTGCAGCGGATGGGATCGCTTTAATTACACACAAATCAAATCATGATACATTATGGACTTTGGATGATTTGAAAAAATCATTAGTCGGGAATTCCATAAAAAATATCGAATTGGTTGTAGATAAAAATAACTCAAGTAATTTAAAATTTATTGTTGATCAATTACATATTGATACTAATGTAGCTTTAAAGGTAAGGGAAGCAGGTAGCAATGACAAGGTGATTGCATATGTTAAAGAGCATGCGAATGCAGTTGGTATTATAGGTTCTAATTGGATAAGTGATGGAGATAATCCTACCTCTTTGAGTTTTATAAGAGCAATTAATGTGATTTCTTTGGCTACTGAAAATAATGCTACCTCCAAAGAATTTTATCAACCTTTTGGGTATAACATTGCCTTGAAAAAATATCCTCTTCGAAGAGAAGCTAAAATAATCATTAAGGAAGCTCATCTTGGATTAGGAACTGGATTTGTTAATTATGTTTGTGGAGACATGGGTCAATTAATCGTTCTAAAAGCAGGTTTAATTCCATTGACCCGACCTGTCACGATAAGAACCTTTCAAATTCATTAGATTTTATAAAAACTTCCTTATTTTCATAGAAAATTTGATTAAAATCATTATTTTTGCAATCCAAATCAATTAAACTTTTTTGGTAAATTGTTGAATTATTTCAATAAAGCCTGAGAGAAAATATTAAAGCTATTTAAATTACTAACGATGAAGAAACTCAATTTGTGGATTTTAGGGTTAGCGCTTACTTTAGTGTCTAACTTTTCATTTGGTCAGACCGTTCAGGAAGGACTTCATTTAATTGATCGTCACCAGCCAGGTAAGGCAAAACAGGTATTTGAATCACTTGTTGCCTCTGCACCAACGGGAGACAATTATTTTTACTTGGGTTATTTTTATTTAACCCGTAAGGATTTTGACAATGCAAAAGCATCTTTTGAAAAAGGTAAAGCAGCCGATCCTAAAAATTATTTAAATCAAGTTGGTTTAGCGAGTATTTTGGTAGGTCAGAATAATGTAACAGCTGCAAAAGTGGAATTTGATAGAATTTTGGCTGAAACTAAAAATAAAAACATTGATGTAATGTATCGTATTGCGGAGGCATATGAGATGTATTATGTTACTGGTCAAGATGAGAAATTAGCGAACAATGATCCAGCAGAAGCCATTCGTTTAATTGATTTAATTCAAGAAAAAACTAAGAAGGTTCCTAATCCTGAGCAATATATTGTAAAAGGAGATGCCTACTTGGTTAAAAATGATGGGGGTAATGCCGTTTCTGCTTATGAACAAGCTTTATTGCAAGATCCTAAGAATATTAAAGCTAAGGTGAAAATTGGTGTGGTTTATTTACGTGGTAAAAACTACAAAGAAACGCAAGCTCGCTATAAAGAGGCATTGGATATTGATTCAAGTTATGCACCTGCTATAAAACGTTATGGTGAATATTTAATTGTAGGAAACCAATTCAAAAACGCTTCTCGTTATTTTAGAAAATATTTAGAGAAAGCGGAAGCAACTCCAGAAGTTACCTTAGAAACTGCCAAATTATTATTCCTATCAAAAGATTATGAAGGAGCAATGAAATTTACACAAGAAGCAGAGCAAAAAGGAGTTAAGGATGATGATATTTACCGAATGAGAGGGTATTCTCATGTTGAAATGGGAAATCATCAATTAGGTGTTGAAAATTTGGAAGGAATGGTAAAGCGTGGTGTTAAGCCATATTATATGGATGATTTATATTTTGGAAAAGGATATCAAGGCTTAGGAAAGGATTCAATAGCACTTACTTATTTTGAAAGAGCGGCACCTTTAGATACCAACAACAATATCTATTCAATGATCCATGATGTTCGATACAAACAAAAAAGATATTTGGAAGCAGCAAATGCTGGTTTCAAATCAATCGAATGGAAAGAAAAGAAAAAGCAAGCTGTAGGTTCAGGCGATTATTTTAAAGTTGCAATGGATTTATATTTAACAGCTGCTTTTATTGCTCGTACAGATACTGCGGCTCGTGTTAGCATGGCAATGCGTTCGGATTCTGCTTTTGCCAAAGCTATTCAGATTAATGACAAATGGCCTCCATTTTATATCAATAGAGCACGTGCAAATAATTTCATTGATTATGGTACGAAGGGTATGAGTACCCCATATTATGAGAAATTTATAGCTACTGTAGAAACCTTACGTGCTGAGAAAAATACGCAATACAAAGAAGATAAGAATCAATTATTTGAAGCATATAAAGCAATTGGTGGTCATCATTTGATGTTTACAAAAGATGAGGCTAAGGTTAAAGAATATTTTACAAAAGCACAGGAAATTAAACCTGATGATCCAGATATTAAGGAGTATTTTAACCCTACAACTGCCGCACCAACCACGGCACCAAAGAAATAAAATATGATTAAAAGGCTGTCAAAAGACAGCCTTTTATGTTTACTTTTGTAAAATAATAACAATAATATGTCGTACGCTGTAATTACTGGAGCTAGTAAGGGAATAGGAAAGGAAATTGCATTTGAATTGGCATCTAGAGGATTTGACCTACTTATTGCTGCACGTAATTCCTATGAATTACAAATAGTGAAAGAGGATATTGAACGAAAATATCAACAAAAAGTAAATTATTTGCCAATTGATTTGGGTGTTGAAGGTTCATCTGAAAAGTTGTTCCAATGGGTTTTGGAACAAGAAGTAGATGTTCGTATTTTGGTAAACAATGCAGGTTATGGTTTGGTTGGTTCTTTTGAAAATTATGAATTAGATCAACATTTACGGATGATCCATGTGAATGTAAATGCTGTCGTAGAATTATGCCATAAATTTTATCCAATTTTATCCGGTAAGGGTAAGGCCTATGTTTTAAATATTGCCAGTTCTACTGCTTATCAGGCTATTCCTCTGATGAGCTTGTATGCGGCTTCTAAGGTATTTGTATTAAACTTTTCTCGGGGTCTTCACCATGAATGGAAAAAGAAAGGAATTTCAGTAACGGCGGTTAGTCCGGGGGCCACTGATACCAATTTTAATGATCGAGCAAATTTGCAGGAAAAAGCGAGGAAGGCTGCGCAAAAAGTTACCATGACCCCAGAAGATGTGGCCTTATTGGCAGTTAAAGGAATGTTTGCAGGCAAACCAGAAGTGATTACTGGATTTATCAATAAATTAGGAGCAGCATTAGCATGGGTAGCTCCCAAAAAAGTTAGTGAGAAAGTAGCAATGGGAATTTATGAATAAATCGCATGACTAGATCTCTAAAGATTCAACCAGCTAGTTTATTTTCACTTATTATTGGATATTTTTCAAGTTCAATCATTTTATTCCTATTATTTTGGATTAAATTTTGGTTAGCGATACCTTTGGTTGTAGTGTTTTGTTATGCCCTTTTTCTAACCTTTAGATTGTTCTTTAACTATTTTAAGGTCATTGAAATCCCTATACTTCCTACGCTTTTTTTGCTTGGGATATCTTTAAGTAGCCTACTTTTAGTTGGTTTTGGTGGTTTATTTGAACAGAAATATGACTTATTTTATCGGTCAAGTTTGTTGTTTAGTAAGCTTGTATTTACAGAATGGCCCATCGTAGATACACAACATTCTGATCTTTATTTATCCTATTATTTGGGTTATTTTTTAACTCCTGCTTACCTCACAAAGGTAATTGGTGACCAATACTTCTTGTTAATAGAACTAGTCATAAATACCTTTTTACTTTGGAGTCTATTTATCCTCTATTATGCTCGATTTAGAAATTTCTATTTTTTAATTGTGCTCCTACCAAGTGGCATTTATTGGTTTTTGGAAAGATATATATTAGAAACGAATTCTGGTTTTAGATATTTCAATTTTTTGAATGTAATAGCACATGGTCCGCAACAATTTTTTCCGAGCCTTTTGGGCGTATTGTGCTGGTATTGGTTTGATAAAGATTTAATCAATCGTACAATTGTCTTTTTATTGGGTATTTTGTTTTTTTGGTCACCATTTGCCGTTTGCGGGCTTTGTTTCATTTATTTAATTGATCTAACAAGATTTAATTTTAACCTTTCAAATAGTTTCGGAATTATACTGGGTTTACTATTTTTAATTTTCTTTTTAGGCAAGGAAGCCCCTCTCTTTTTTCGATTTATACAATTTTCTTCTGAAGGTTTAAATTATCTATTATTTATTTTTATAGATATTATTTTGCTGATCCTTTTGTTCAAACCAAAATTTGATTTTCAATTTTCAATTGTTGTCTTATTTCTTTTATTACTTCCTTTGATGCATTTTGGGAAACATAATGATTTGCTTTCAAAAGCATCAGTGCCTTGTTTACTGTTTTTCTATTTCCACATTTTAGGAACCTCATCCATTCAATTCAATAAATTTTGGGTAATAATTATCATATTAGCTTTTTCCATAACAAGTATTAATCAGTTGTTAAACATAGGTAAACCATATCAAAGTAATCAATTCGTTTTATCAACGTTGAAAGGTAAAAATTTAACTGAATTTTATGACCAGGAAGTTCAGAATCAATTTTATTCCAAAAAGTCAAATTTTTTTGGTACCTATTTTTTAAAAGAATAATCTTATTCCATTATAATAATTCTCTTTTGCTCTGCGTATAGAGAGCTTTGAATCCTTAAAAAGTAAATACCTGGATTTACTTTAGGTATATTTTTGATTAGTGGATTTTGTCTATTTTGAATGTTTTCCTCCCATTTCATATGTCCGTTTATATCAAATAATTGTAATTTTCCCTCTTTAATTTCTTCTGGAGTAGTTATATATATCTGAAAATTAAAAGTGGGATTTGGATAAACTTCCATTTCATGGTAAGGATTAACTTCATTTACCACTAATTTAAATTCATTAGACTTACAGGTTAATGGATTCATGCCCTCTTGTTCATATGTTTTCTGACTGAGAACACTTACTTCAACTGGATTTTCAATTCGTAATTCATTATCGGGTAGATTTATGATTTTTTCATTTATTTTCCATTCCAATGGATTGTTATCTGAATTTTTAATTCCTCTTAAGATTCGATTAAATGGTTGTTCAATAACAGGTTGTTTTGGTTTAGGTCTTTTTATAACTTTTATTATTTCTGAACTGTCTGAATAACACCCATTTTGACTAATTGAATACGCAAACAATGTGCTCGTTTCGGTAATTTCTAAATGTGCCTTTTTCATCCCATTACTCCAAAAAGTTTCCTCACCAATATTTGAGTAAATAATACTCGTATCTCCTTCGCAAAATTGCAATTTAGGAGTAGTTAAAACCGGCTTTTCTCCTTTGGGTAATTTAACAAATTTGACCGCTTCACTTGAATCAGAGTTACAATTGAATTCGTTTTGAACCACTAATGAAATGGTTTTATTGTCGGTTATTTGATTAAATTCTTTCTTTTGTCCATCTGACCAAAAGTAGTGAAAAGCAGGTTCTTTACTAGTTACTTCAATTTTTTCATTGGGACAAAAAATATTCTTTGAATAGATTAATTGCGGTTTAGTTGGTTTTGGTCGGATGATGATTGGTGAAGGGAAGGTACGATAAATACAATCATTATTGGTGTATATGGCCTCAAAACGAGAAGAATCGGCAATTATGACCAATTTGTTTGTCGTCGAAAATACATGTCCATCTTTTTCCCAATAAAGGAATTTTGCTGGAAAAGTATGTTGACTTTCTAATGTTAAACTGTCTTTTGGACAAAAAAATAATTTATCGGTTTGACTTATTTTAATTTCTGGATTTTTCAAGTCAATAAACTCACTATAGTTTTCGGCAAAAAAAGGGACATTGCATTTAGCAATTATTTTTCTAGTCCATCTTGCATCCAACTCAAAATCTTTTTCATATGTACTTGTTCCAATAAATTGTGAGGTAACTGCATCAAAATAATCAACACTATTTGGACAATTATTTGAATTCAGCAAATATGATTCTCTTTGACAATTTTTCTTAACCAATAGGTCAAATTGTTGAATTACAGGTTCTGGGATTGGTTCAGGTTCTGGACCTGGGTTTGGCATCGGTTCTGGGTTTGGTGTCGGTTCTGGGTTTGGAGCTGGATTTGGCGTTGGTGTTGGACTTGGATCTGTACCTGGCTCAATAGATGGTATAATTTGATTTTCTGGTTCAACCAAGACCTTAATTTCTGTTTTTCCACTTTCGCAGCCATTGATTTTTTGACTTACCCAACGGCTGATATAATATGGATTTGGTCCATCAATTGCGACATTTTTCAAACTTAGGGTGCTCGCAGTGCTTGTATTTTTTTCATCTTTTTCATTCAAATACCAAATATTATTGGTTTCCCCTGATGCCTTAAACGTGATGGATCCGCCCTCCTTGATTTTCTCTGGTGTCCCTGTGTTATAGACCCTCTCCGGAATTTCTTCAACATGAACATTTACTCCTTGTGAAAATTCACTTTCACATCCGTTTTTGAGACAAGATGCTTTGAACAGTTGTAATCCTTTTTGTTCAAATAAGATAGATGCTCTTGCTCCTTCTCCCACTTTTTCTGAATTTGCATTGTACCAAATTGTTGAATAGGGTGAACATCCACTTGAGCTTAAGGTGCTTTTTGTATACAGACAAGTAGAATAGGATTTAACAGAATGGTTAGGAATGGGCGTAGTTTTAATTGTAAGACTTACTTCTGAGGAGGTTCTTGGACAAGTTTGGCTTTGATTAGAATTGTTGGTAGATCCATCGTTATCGTTGTTTGGACTTACCTCAAAATCAATTCTAATTTTAAATTTTTGACTTTGGTTTTTAAGGCTTACATTCTTAATAGTCAGTAATGATGAATTCACCCCTTCGAAATATTCATTGTCAACTAAATCTTGGTAATTTCCGCCATCAATTGCACTTGTCCATTGATATTTTCTTACTCTATTTTGAGACTTTTGTGGCATGTTTACCTGCAATTGACCTGTTGATCTTTCACAAATTGATGTTCCGGTAATATTGGTGATGGTATTTAATGAGATAGAAGCCTCTTCAGAGTAGATGCTACAGGTGCCTGTAGTTAATTTTGCTCGATATAATGTACCATCTGGGGCTATTGCTCCACCCGAAGGGTAAACTTGATAATTTTGATTTTTTGCTCCACTTATAATGGAATAGGTTGCATCAGTTGGGCGTTTTTTTTCCCATTGAATTGTATTGGCATCCGTTTCAATGATCATTCGAATACTATTGCCCTCACAATCTATTTGGCTGAAGGGTTGTTTAGAAATGCTCGGACATTGGCCCATAGCAAGTATATTAGCTAATATTGGCCATAAGAGAATGACATATTTCATTTTTTTGCGGTTAGGATTTATTTCAAAATAAATGCAATGCAATTACTTTTGAAAACAAATAAAAAACCCTGCCAATGAATTATCAGCAGGGTGATTTATTTTTTATATAACTTATTGAAAGCTAATTATTTGAAAAAATATCAATTCATTGATTAAATATCACATATTTTAACAGCCTGTTCTAAAGAAGCCATTTTATCTGGTCTTGCGGGTATAAATTCTTGACCAATGTATCCTTTGTAACCAGTATCATAAATTGCTTTGATAATTGCCGCATAATTCAATTCTTGTGTTTCATCAATTTCATTTCTACCTGGTACTCCACCTGTATGATAGTGTGAAATATATTGATGGTACTTTCGAATGTTAGCAATAACATCTCCTTCCATAATTTGCATGTGGTAAATGTCATAAAGTAACTTAAATTTATCGGAACCTACCATTTCACAAAGAGCAGCACCCCATTCGGTATTGTCTGCTTGGTAATCTTTATGATTTACCTTTGAATTCAATAATTCCATTGAAATGGTAACATTGAATCTTTCAGCCGTTTTCATAACTCTTTGAATCCCCTTTTTGCAATTGATTAAACCATCTTCATCACTCATTCCATTTTTATTTCCAGAAAAGCAAATCAAGTTTTTTATGCCCATTTTTGCAGCTCTTGGAATTAAGTCTTCATAAAATGCAACTAATTGAT
>JBEBDG010000024.1:0-15686 GCA_041157165.1 Bacteroidota bacterium | reverse complement strand
GAAGAAAATCAATTAAATATCGAATTGCCTGAAGAAATTGCTGAAGGAGCATACGTAAATTTAGCCCTTATTGCCCATTCGCCAAGCGAATTTGTAATGGACTTTATTCGCGTTTTACCAGGTATTCCAAAAGGTAAAGTAAAGTCGCGTGTCGTCATGACTCCCGACCACGCACTTCGACTTCTCAATGCCCTTCAAGAAAATATTTCCAAATATGAGGAGAATTTTGGTTCCATTTCTAGAGAAAACGAGATCAATGGTTTTGATTTTCCTATGAACTATAATGGGCCAATAGGCGAGGCGTAAACGTTTTAGAAAAAATATCCTGAAAAAACCCCTATTTTTTTAGGGGTTTTTTAGGTAAATAATGTGTATAATAGCCTTTTATAAAGAAAAACATATCATATAGATGGCTACAAATACCCTCCATCCAACTCTTATTTCAAATGCAGAATTCAAGACGGGACTACCGCTTGAAACGCCTTCTGCCGAATCACTCCAATTTCCAGAAAAAATTCTGCAATTCGGCACCGGCGTTTTATTGCGAGGCCTGTGCGACTATTTTGTAGATAAAGCAAACAAAAAGGGTATTTTCAAAGGACGAATTGTAGTCGTTAAATCAACCGCAAAGGGCGGAGCAGATGCTTTTCAACAACAACAAAACCTGTTTACACATTGTATCAAAGGTATTGACGAGGGGAATGAGGTGGAAAAGTACCTAATCAATGGAAGTATTTCTCGAACCATCAACGCAAATTCAGATTGGAATGCTATTCTGGCCTGTGCCAGCAATCCTGAAATGAAAATTGTCCTTTCAAATACAACAGAAGTAGGGATACAATACCTTGCCGGTGACAAATTGTTCGATGGCTGCCCAAAATCTTTTCCAGCAAAATTAGTATCCTTCTTACATGCCCGATATACACATTTCAATGGCAGCAAAGAGGCAGGCATGGTCATCGTACCTACTGAACTAATCATCAATAATGGGGACGTTTTAAAGGGAATCATATTACAACTTTGTGAAGAACACCAGCTAGAGTCTGACTTCATCGAATGGCTAAATAAGCACAATCATTTCTGCAATTCTTTAGTTGATCGAATCGTTCCTGGTAAACCAGATGCTGATACCATTGCTCAACTTCAAGAAAAATTAGGCTATTCAGACGACCTTATCATACAATCGGAAGTATATGCACTTTGGGCAATACAAGGCAATGAGGAGGTTCAAAAGATTTTAAGCTTTGCCAAAGCAGACCCAGGTGTCATTATTCAAGAAAACATCGAAATACATCGTGAATTAAAACTCCGTCTTCTAAATGGTACACATACTTTACTTTGCGGAATGTCCTACTTACTTGGGTTCCGCTTAGTAAAAGATGTAATGGCCAATGGGTACTTGGGCAAATTAGTAATGAACCTCATGTTATCCGAATTAGCTCCTTCCATCCCATATAAAATGGACTTCAAAATAGCCGATCGTTTTGGAAGAGCCGTTTTAGACCGTTTCCGTAATCCATTTATCAATCACAAATTGATCGATATTACCGTTCAATATACTACTAAAATGAAAATGCGTAACATTCCTCTTTTGGTAAATTACTATAAAATATTTGGCAAAGCCCCAGAACTTTTTGCCATGGGATTTGCAGCCTATTTGCAATTTATGCATGCTATTAAAGAAGAAAACGGTATTTATTACGGCGAAAGCAATGGAGAGCTTTACCCTATCCAATGCGATTTTGCCCCTTATTTCTTTAAAGCTTGGCAAAACTTTAATTTAAATGAAATTTTAGCCGACAAATCTCTTTGGGGTCAAGACCTTACTGCCCTTCCAGGATTTAAAGAGGCTGTTGAAAAATATGTTTAATTCGGGAAGAAGGAAGAGAAAAAAGGGAAGAGGGAAAAGGGAAGAGGGAAGAGAAAACCTATTCCCTATAACCTATTCCCTATTCCCTATTCCCTCATCCCTATAACCTATTCCCCATAAACTATTCCCTATTCCCTATAACCTATTCCCTATAATGAAACCCTTCCTAAACGAACACTTTCTTCTACAATCATCAACTGCACAGTCGCTTTATCACGATTTTGCAAAAGATATGCCCATTGTAGATTATCACAACCATTTAATTCCTCAACAAATTGCAGAGGATAAACAGTTTGAAAACATCACACAAATTTGGTTGTACGGAGATCATTACAAATGGAGAGCCATGCGTACCCATGGGGTAGATGAAAAATACATCACCGGAAATGCCACAGATGAGGAGAAATTTATGAAATGGGCAGAAACGGTACCTTTCACCATGCGAAACCCTTTATATCACTGGACTCACTTGGAGCTTCAGCGTTATTTTGGTGTGACAGAATTACTCAATAAGGATTCTGCCAAGCGGATCTACGAGCATTGCAATGCACTCTTACAAACCAAAGAATATTCAGTTCGAAATTTGTTATTGAAAATGAATGTTCAAGTGGTTTGTACAACGGATGATCCAATCGATTCACTTGAATTCCATAAAGCCATAGCCGACAGCGGCTATGCTGTAAAGGTTTTACCTACTTTTCGACCAGATAAAGCTATGGCCGTAGACGACGAATCAGCCTTCGTTGAATACGTTAACAAACTGGCAGAGGTAGTAGGTAAGCAAATTTCTTCACTAGATGATTTCAAAGCTGCTATTCGTGCCCGTCATGATTTCTTCCACGCAATGGGTGGCCGATTGAGCGATCATGGATTAGAACAAATCTATGCCGAAGCCTATTCTGATGAAGAAATTGACATGATTTTCAAGCGTCTAATCAGCGGAAAAATCATTTCTCAAAAAGAAAAATGGCAATTTAAGTCAGCAATGTTGGTGTATTTTGCACATTTAGACCACGAAAAAGGCTGGACTCAACAATTCCATCTTGGCGCATTGCGCAACAATAACGCTCGTCTTTTGGGCGCATTAGGTCCCGATACAGGTTTCGACTCCATTGGCGATTTCGAACAAGCTAAACCTTTATCAAAATTCTTGAATCATCTCGATTCAACCAACCAATTGGCAAAAACGATTTTATATAATTTAAATCCTCGTGACAATGAATTATTGGCTACCATGATTGGAAATTTCCAAGATGGAACAATCGTGGGTAAAATGCAATTTGGCTCAGGATGGTGGTTCTTAGACCAAAAAGATGGCATGGAAAAACAAATCAATGCTCTTTCCAACATGGGATTATTGAGTCACTTTGTGGGTATGTTAACCGATAGTCGTAGCTTTTTATCTTTCCCTCGTCATGAATATTTCAGAAGAATTCTTTGTAACTTATTGGGCGAAGATGTAGAAAATGGCGAACTCCCAGCCGATATGGCTTGGTTAGGCAAAATGGTACAAGATATCAGCTACCACAATGCTGCCAACTTTTTTAATTTTGAATAACATGAAGAAAATTGTAAGCTTTGGAGAAATAATGGGCAGATTGAGCCCTCCAGGATATGGCCGAATCATTCAAGCAGATTCCTTAAATCTAACCTTTGGTGGCGGAGAGGCAAATGTTATAGCCTCTTTAGCTCATTGGGGCTTACCAGCTGCTCACGTTACTAAATTTCCTGACAATGAAATGGGAAAAGCAGCAACAGCTTATTTTAGAAAAGTTGGGGTAGATATGTCACATGTCAATTATGGCGGAGACCGACTAGGACTCTATTTCACTGAATTCGGTGCTGCCATGCGACCTTCTAAAGTGGTATACGATAGGGCTAATTCCTCTTTTGCAACCATGCATCCTAATGAATTCAATTGGGTAGAGATTTTACAAGATGCACAATGGTTTCACTGGACTGGCATCACCCCTGCCATATCAGATGAAGCAGCGCAAGCAGTTAAAAAAGCCATTCAAACAGCAAATGAATTGGGCATAACCGTTTCAGCTGACGTTAATTATCGAAAAAACCTATGGCAATACGGCAAATCTGTTCAAGACGTTATGCCTGAATTGATTGATGGATGTGATATCATCGTTTGTGGAAAAGGTGATGCAGAAGATATTTTAAATATAGTACCCGATGGTTCATCAAAAAGTAATTTTGAATCCATTTGCCGCCAAATCATGGCTCGTTTTCCACGACTAAAAAAAATAATCAATACCAAAAGAGGCCAAATTTCTGCCTCCCAAAATACACTCTCCGCTGTTGGTTTCGATGGCTCCGAATTAGTTAAAACGGAAACTGTTGAAATTTCCCAAATTGTGGATAGAATTGGTGGTGGTGATGCTTTCATGGCTGGGTATATTTACGGAAATGTAATGGGTATGAGTGAACAAGACTCCCTACGCTTCGGTGTAGCGGCATCCGCTTTGAAACATACCATAGAAGGAGATATCAACCTTTCCAATTTAGATGAAGTAGAATTAGTTCTGTCGGGCGACCTTTCAGGACGATTAAAAAGATAATTATGGCTAGAAATAATGCAGCAACCGTTTATTCAAGAATAGAAGAAACTCCCATCGTTCCCCTGTTTTTTAATCCAGATGAAACCATCGCTAAAAGTGTTTTAAAAGCATGTTATGATGGAGGCATACGCGTTTTTGAGTTTACCAATCGTGGTATTGAGGCACCTGCTTTATTTGCTAAATTGGTAGAGTTTACCGAAAAAGAATGTCCTGATTTGGTCCTAGGAATTGGTACCATATACGATGCTAAACAAGCTAAACAGTTCATCGAAATGGGAGCCGACTTCATGTTACAACCCTTTACCACAGCAGAGGTTGGTGAAATTTGTGGTAAACACGATATCCCATGGATGCCAGGTACCATGACACTCACTGAAATTAGAAATGCCGAATTATTGGGAGCAAAATATGTAAAAATTTTTCCAGGGAATGTAGTAGGCCCAGCATTTGTCAAAGGACTCATGGGACCTATGCCCCATTCAAAAATAATGGTGACTGGTGGTGTAGAACCTACCCGCGAAAGCCTAAGTACATGGTTTAGCGCTGGCGCTAAAGCAGTTGGAATGGGATCACAATTATTCCCTTCTAATTTGATAAATGAAAAAAATTATCAAAAAATTACTAATATTATAGCTGAAATGATTCAAACCTATCGAACCTTATAGTTCGAAACCCTCTAAACAATGAAAATAGGAAACTACCGCTGGAGAATTTGTGCACTTTTGTTCTTCGCAACCACCATTAACTACTTAGATCGTCAAGTAATTGGCCTTTTAAAACCTGCATTAGAAGACCAATTCAACTGGTCTGAAACTGATTACTCCAATATCGTAATCGCCTTCCAAGCTGCTTATGCTCTAGGTCTACTTAGCTTTGGAGGTATCATTGATCGCATTGGAACTAAATTAGGCTATACCATCTCTATCGTCGTTTGGAGTATTGCTGCTATTTTACACGCTGCTGCTACAGGTACCATGAGTTTTGCTTTCATGCGCGCTCTTTTGGGTATTGGTGAATCAGGCAACTTCCCTGCTGCAATTAAATCAGTAGCCGAATGGTTTCCTAAAAAAGAAAGAGCATTAGCAACTGGAATCTTCAATTCAGGCGCTAATATCGGTGCAGTTGCTGCCCCAATCATGGTTCCTTGGCTCTTGGGTGTTTATGGCTGGGAAATGGCATTTATTGTCACTGGTGCCATTGGTTTCATTTGGCTAATCTTTTGGCTAATTTATTACGAAGCGCCAGCAAAACACAAACAATTATCAAAAGAAGAATTTGATTTTATTCACTCCGACAAAGATGAAAAAGAAGAAAATGTTGAACCGGTTAAATGGGCCTCTTTATTTGGTTATAAACAAACTTGGGCTTTCTTCTTTGGCAAAATGTTGACCGACCCGATCTGGTGGTTCTTCCTTTTCTGGTTACCTTCCTACTTCAAAGAGCGCTTTGAATTAGATCTTAAAAAACCGAGCCTAGAACTAATAGTAGTCTATACAGCCACTACAATTGGTAGCATTGGAGGAGGTTGGTTATCTGGCTGGTTAATCAACAAGGGCTGGCCTAGTTTCAAAGCCAGAAAAACATCCATGCTAAGCTTTGCCCTGGCAGTAGTACCCATCATGGCTGCACGTTATTGTGATAATATCTGGCAAGCCGTAGCCCTCATTTCTTTGGCTGCTGCAGCGCACCAAGCTTGGTCGGCAAATATCTATTCCATTGCAACAGATATGTTCCCTAAAAAAGCAATTAGTTCAGTCATTGGAATTGGTGGAATGGCTGGCTCCGGAGGTGGAATTGTTTTTCCAATGATTGTAGGAGCTCTTTTAGACCACTATAAAGTCCTTGGAAATATCAATGATGGCTATAACATTATCTTCCTCCTTTGCGGTAGTGCCTATGTTTTGGCTTGGTTGATTATCTATACCTTGGTACCAAAGTTGGAAGAAGCAAAAATATAGTTGAGAGTTGAAAGTTGAAAGTGGAGAGTTAGTTTTTCAACTTTCAACTTTCAACTCCCTTCGCTTCCTCCCAAAACACATCCATCTCTGCTAAGCTCATTTCTTGTAACGATTTACCTATTTCTTTGGCACGCATTTCAAGATGCTCAAATCGTTTGATGAATTTACGATTAGTCCTTTCCAGTGCATTTTCAGGATTTATATCGATGAATCGTGCAAAATTGACTAAGCTAAATATCAAATCTCCAAATTCTCCTTCTGCCTTTTTTCTATGCTCGTCCGTTAATTCTTTTCCCGTAAATTCTGCTTTAAATTCTTCCATTTCCTCCTCAACCTTCCCCCAAACCTGCTCTTTTTCTTCCCAATCAAATCCAGCTCCCCTTGCCTTTTCCTGAATCCGCATAGACTTCACCAAGGCCGGTAAAGATTTTGGTACCCCAGCCAAGACCGACTTGTTCCCCTCCTTTAATTTAATGGCTTCCCAGTTTTGCTTGACTTCCTCCTCCGTCTCAGCTTTCACGTCCCCATAAATATGCGGATGCCTGCCTATCAACTTTTCACATTGTGCATTCAATACAGATTCTACATCAAAATCTCCCGTTTCTGATCCAATTTTAGAATAAAATACCAGATGCAAAAATAAATCCCCTATCTCCTTTTTGATTTCATTCATATCACCCTCCAAAATCGCATCCGACAACTCATAAGTCTCCTCAATAGTCAAATGCCGCAAACTCTCCATTGTTTGCTTCTTATCCCATGGACACTTCGCCCGTAAATCATCCATAATGGAAAGTAGTCTGTTAAATGCGTCCATAACTTTTAAGTGGAGTGTTGAAAGTTGAAAGTTATTAATATATGAGTGTAAATTTAATATGTAACTTTTAAAAAGTTTAACTTTTAACTTTCAACTCCATAAACCCTCACCCAATCCACTTGCATCTTAGATGGGAAAGCAGAAACGTCTACTCCTTTTTGTCCTCCCCAATCGCCACCAACTGCCAAATTTAAAATCAGGTGTTCTGGTTTACTAAATGGCCATTCCTCCCATGACTTACCAGAGTTACTGAATTGAAAATACATTAGTCCGTCTACATAAATTCGAATATAGTCTGGCGTCCAATCCATGCGATAGATATGAAAGGTACTCGCAAAATCACGAATGGAGATGGTATTTCCTTTTTGGGTTCCTTTTACATGATTAAATGCCTTGGTATGTACCGTTCCATGTATAACTCCCGGATTAAATCCAACATGCTCCATGATATCAATTTCACCTTGGTCTGGCCAAAAGGTATTACCAACAGTAGTCTGACTGGCTAGCATCCAAATTGCTGGCCAAGTACCTCGCCCTTCAGGCAATTTAGCTCGTACTTCTACTCGTCCATAAGTAAAATCAAATTTACCTTTTGTTACAATCCTTCCAGAAGTAAATTCATTGCCTCCAAAGGCTTCTTTATGCGCTTCAATATTTAAAATACCGTTTTCCACACGCACATTACTTGGTCTCGCTTTTGTATAATGTTGGAGCTCATGATTCCCCCAACCATGTCCACCCGTATTATACGTCCATTTGGTTGAATCGACCAAACCGTCTTTATCAAACTCATCCGACCAAACAGGGTTTTTGCTAAACGTATACTCCTTTTTTTGGGCAAATGCCATATTGCCAAAAAGCATCAAAAAAATTAAAAAAGAATTTTTCATTTCTATTTATTTTAGTCCGCCGACCTCTTCCTTCACAAGGACGGGGCAGGTGGAGGTTAAATTAACACTTAAAAATTTACGATTAACAATCTATAAATTAGTATTTTTGCCCTAATGAGAAAAACGAAAATACTAATTTATGATTCAATTTCCACAGGTCATCACCTCGACTACCTGTTTTATTTGATTCATCAGGCAAGTCATCGAAAGCATGTCGAATTAGTGGTCGTTTGTTCCGAAAAAATTAGAAAAAATCTAAACGATTTTTCATTCCCTATCGAAGAATACCCTGAAATTTCGTTTGATTTTTTGCCTGAAACAGAAATTGAAAGGCTGCATCATAAACACATCCTTTCTCGAAGCATTGCCGAATGGAATAAAGCCGTACAAATAGCTCACAAACACCAGGCCGAGGAACTCCTATTCCCCTATTTCGACTATTTCCAATTAGGGGCCCTGTTAGGAAATACCCCTAATCTAAAAGTCTCTGGAATTCTCTTCAATGCAAATGTTGTTCATTCCGTATATGCATTTGTCAAAAAAACGGTCCTAAAAACAGTTCTTCGTCAACATTTTTTTGACACACTATTTGTCCTTACCGAGGACTCATTGCAAGATGTCAAAAATTTGACCCACTCAAAAAATATCATTTACCTTCCTGATCCGATTTTTCAATTTCCTGAAAATATTTTGACAAAAAAAGCATTAGAAAAACAACTTTCAATTGATGCATCAAAAACAGTCTTTCTTAATTTCGGATATTTGGATTCCAGAAAAGGAATCATTGAATTTTTAGAGGCTTGCCAACTGCTAGATAATAAATTGCAAGAAAAAATTCATCTCATTTTAGCCGGGAAAATAGCTTCCGATGTACAAGATCAATTGGAGAATTTATTACACAATTGTCCAGGTATAACTACCTCTAAATTATTTGAACATCAATTGCCTGAAAATATTCAATATTTATTTCAAATTGCCGATTGGTCCTTGGTCTTGTATCCTAAATTTTTAGGTTCTTCTTCCGTTTTAATTCGAAGTGCCATGGCTAATAAACCTGTAATGGGTAATAAAATCGGATCCATCGGAAAACTTATAGAAAAATACCAATTGGGAATTGCCATAGACCCAGAAGACAGACAAGCAATTGCCCACTCCTTGCAATCTATTCTAGAAAATCAAGTGCGTTTTGAATCGAAAGGAATGCAATTTATTGCCCAAAAGCACCATGTAAACAATTTTGGAAAAATTGTTTACGAAGCTTTAGCCAATCCTTTCTCTCGTTCAGGTACCTAATTCAAAGTATTTTATTTCTCCTTTTAAGTCCTTAAGTAATTTCTTCGTTCGTTCTGGCCTTGCATCTGTAATAAATACTTGTCCAAAATGGTCCTCAGCCATCATTTGTATCAATCGTTGGATCCTACGGTCGTCCAATTTATCAAAAATATCATCCAATAATAATATCGGTTTTTTATGGGTATCCGACCACAATAAATCAAATTGAGCCAACTTTAAAGCCACAACAAAACTCTTCTGCTGCCCCTGCGAACCAAATTTCTTCAAAGGAAATCCATCTATTTCAAATAGAAAATCATCCTTGTGAATACCAATTCCTGTTCGTTGAGTAACTAAATCAATTGATAAATTTGATTTCATTCCTTCTGCCAACTTCCCCTCTTCAAAATTACTTTCTAATTGAATATGTACTTTTTCCCTACTTTCAGACAGGTTATCATAATGCTTTTGAAATGCCGGAATATAGGCTTTTAAAAATGTCTTCCTGAATGCCGAAAGCTCTTCACCAAGCTCTATTAATAGCTTATCATAGGTTTCCAAATGAAGTGTGTCGACTTGATTTCGCTCAGCAAAAGCCTTTAACAAGGTGTTTCTTTGTTGTAAAACCCGATTGTATTTCAATAATTTTTCTAAAAACCCTCTGTCTTTTTGCGACATCATTGCATCAAAAAAACGCCTCCTCTCTTCACTCCCCTCTCTAATTAAATCGGTATCATAAGGGTCCATCATCACCACCGGATAATTTCCAATATGATCTGCTAACCTTGGATAAGCCTTTTGTTCCCGCAAAACTTGCTTTTTTTGACCCTTTTGAAAAGTACAAGTTATTTGTGTGACCATTTCATTGACCACATATTTTCCGTGGATGTTGAAAAATTCTTGACCATGCAAGACACAAAGCTGGTCCGACATATTACGCACACTTTTCGTCATCGATAAAAAATACACTGCATCCAATAAATTGGTTTTCCCTATTCCATTTTCCCCCACAATGCAATTAATCGTGGGACTAAACTCAAACTGGGCCTCCGCATACGACTTAAATTGTCTAACCTGTAAGTTTTTTAAATACATATGCCTCAAATTTTGGCTTTTATAGCTTTATGTCTTAATTTCGTGTCAAATTTCTTAAATTAAATTGGGTTTAAGAAAATTTTCAACATTCATTCAAGAAAATGGCAAAGAAAGAATCGCAATCGCTTAAGTATTCTAAAGAGACCTACCGCTATTGGTACGAGTCAATGCAATTACAAAGAAAGTTCGAAGAAAAGTGTGGACAATTGTATGGAATGCAGAAAATCAAGGGCTTTTGTCACTTATACATTGGCCAAGAAGCTTGTTCTTCTGGTTCAAAATCCGCTCTTCGTGAAGGTGATAAATACATCACTGCTTACCGCGATCACGGAATCCCATTAGCATTAGGTACATCACCGAATGTGATTATGGCCGAATTGTACGGAAAAATTACAGGTGCCTCCAAAGGAAAAGGGGGATCCATGCACATTTTCGATAAAGAAGTTGGTTTTGTAGGCGGACATGGGATTGTAGGTGCTCAAATTCCTTTAGGTGCAGGTTTGGCTTTTGCCGAACAATACAACGGAACAGGTAATGTCTCGATTTGCTATTTCGGAGATGGCGCTACACGTCAAGGTGCCTTGCATGAAACCTTTAATATGGCCATGACTTGGAAATTGCCTTGCATTTTTGTTGTAGAAAACAATGGATACGCCATGGGTACTTCCGTGGCCAGAACATCAAATGTTACAGATCTTTACCGCATTGGTGAAGCATATGATATGCCTTCTGAGCCTGTAGACGCTATGAACGTTGAGGCCGTTCATGAAGCCGTATCTCGTGCAGCTGCGCGCGCTAGAGCCGGAGAAGGTCCAACTTTCTTAGAATTCAGAACCTATCGTTACAGAGGTCACTCTATGTCGGATCCTCAAAAATACCGTTCAAAAGAAGAGGTTGAGGCTTACAAGGAACGCGATCCCATCGAACAAGTAAAGAAAACCATTCTAGATAATAACATCCTTACTCAAGCCGAATTGGACGAAATAGACGCAAAAATAAAGGTTCAAGTGCAAGAATCTGTAGATTTTGCAGAAAACTCTCCTTTCCCTGATGCTTCTGAAGCCTACAAAGATGTGTATGTGCAAGAAGATTATCCGTTTATTGTGGAGTAAGAACTTCGTGGGCCAAGATAATAGAGGGCCGAGAATTTAGAACAAGTAAAAAAGCTAGTTTCAGTAAATGAGACTGGCTTTTTTATTCTCAAGCCAACTTAGCCCAATAACTTGACCGCCCCCGGCATTGCGTGCCACCCCCTCATTTTGAAGGAGGGGGCAGGGGGGAGGTCAAATTCGCCCCTCCACTGCCATCATCTCATCCCTTAACTTAGCCGCTAATGGGAAATCTAATTCCCTGGCCGCTTTTTCCATTTCTTTTTGAAGTTGTTCCTTGAGCTTAATCAATTGCTCCTTCGACATATATTTTGCCAATGGATCGGCCGCTTGTAAAATTTGTTCCTCCGACTTTATATAATTTTTAACAGGCTTTGCCATTTTATCAGCAATGGAGGTTTGTTCTAAAATCTCCTCTTGCGTTCTCCAAATCGTTTTTGGTGTAATTCCATTTGCCTCATTGTAGGCCATCTGTTTTGCTCGTCTTCTATTAGTTTCACTAATTGCCAATTCCATGGATCCTGTTAATTTATCTCCATACATCAATACCTTCCCATTTTCGTTTCTCGCCGCTCTACCAATCGTCTGAATTAGTGATCGAATATCCCGCAAAAAGCCTTCTTTATCAGCATCCATGATCGCCACCAATGAAACCTCAGGCAGATCCAAGCCTTCTCTTAACAAGTTAACCCCCACCAGCACATCAATCACCCCTAAACGTAACTCCCGCAAGATTTCCACTCGCTCCAAGGTTTTTATTTCTGAGTGTATATATCGACATTTCACCCCTACTCGATCCAAATATTTGGATAACTCCTCAGCCATTCGCTTGGTCAAGGTAGTAATCAGTACTCGCTCCTTTTTCTTGATGCGATCATACACCTCATCCAATAAATCATCAATTTGGCCTTTCGTTGGTCGAACTTCAATTAATGGATCCAATAAACCCGTCGGACGAATGATTTGCTCCACTACGACACCTTCCGATTTTCGCAATTCATAATCAGCTGGTGTGGCAGAGACGAAAATAGTTTGTCCCACTAAATCTTCAAATTCCTGAAAGGTCAAAGGCCGATTATCCAATGCAGAGGGTAACCTAAATCCATATTCTACTAAAGATTCCTTTCTCGATCGGTCTCCTCCCCACATGGCGCGTATTTGAGGCATGGTCACATGACTTTCATCTACTACCATCAAGAAATCGTCAGGAAAAAAGTCTAGCAAACAAAACGGACGCTGTCCAGGCTTTCGGTCATCAAAATACCTTGAATAATTTTCAATTCCAGAACAATACCCCAACTCACGCATCATTTCCAAATCAAATTCTGTCCTTTGTTTGATTCGCTCCGCCTCCATCAAACGGCCCTCTGTTCCAAAATAAGAAATTTGCTTGACCAAATCTGCTTGAATTTCGGAAACAGCTCGAAGCATGGTTTCCTTTCCAGTCACAAATAAATTGGCCGGGAAAATGGCAACCATTTTTTCTTCAGATATCTTTTTGCCTGTCCAAGGATCAATGCGATGAATTTCCTCAATTTCATCACCAAAAAAGATAATACGGTACCCAAAATCAGCATAAGCAAGAAATATGTCCACTGTATCACCTTTCACTCGAAAGGTTCCCCTTAAAAACTCACCTTCCGAACGCGCATATAGTATTTCAACCAATCGAAACAAAAACTGATTCCTTGAAATAATTTCACCAACTCCAATCCGAACAATTGAGTTTTTGTATTCATCTGGATTTCCCATGCCATAAATACAAGATACCGAAGCAATCACAATGATGTCGCGTCGACCCGACATCAAGGCAGATGTGGTAGCTAAACGTAATTTTTCTATTTCTTGATTAATGGAAAGATCTTTTTCGATATAGGTTCCAGAGGTAGCAATATAGGCCTCAGGCTGATAATAATCGTAATAAGAAATGAAATATTCAACAGCATTTTCTGGGAAAAATTGCTTAAACTCACCATACAATTGAGCCGCTAAGGTTTTATTGTGACTCAAAATCAGTGTTGGCTTATTTACCTCCTGAATGACATTTGCAATGGTAAAAGTTTTACCCGAACCCGTTACCCCTAATAAAGTCTGATTTTGCTCATTGTTTCTTATTCCTTCGGCTAATTGTCTAATTGCCTCCGGCTGATCGCCAGTTGGTTGGTAAGAAGAAATTAATTTGAAATCCATAAAGCAAGTTAGGGAGATTCGAGCAAATAAGGAAGAGGGCCTTTCCTCTTATCCTTGAAATTTACATTTTATCCGATTCTTTGAACATTAATCGAAAAGGAGAAGATATCCGTCAAATTATTGATAAATTTATCTTCCAAATTCTTTCTATGAGCAAGATTATTGAAACCATCCATATTTCGAAACGCTATGTAATGGGCGAAGAAGTTATTGAAGCCCTCAAAGATGTGAGCATGTCGGTCAATCGAGGCGAATATGTCGCATTTATGGGACCTTCAGGTTCTGGAAAATCTACTTTGATGAACATTGTGGGTTGTTTAGATACGCCAACTTCAGGAAAATATGTATTGAATGGCCAAGATGTAAGCCAAATGTCAGAAAATCAATTGGCAACTGTTCGAAACAAGGAAATTGGATTTGTCTTTCAAACTTTCAACTTGCTTCCAAGGCAATCAGCCTTGGAAAACGTGGCTTTGCCACTTATTTACGCAGGCTATAACAAAAAAGATCGCACCGAAAAGGCAATGGAAGCACTACGAGGTGTTGGCCTAGAAAATAGAGCCTTGCACAAACCCAATGAACTATCAGGTGGTCAACGTCAACGTGTGGCAGTAGCTAGAGCTCTGGTAAATGACCCCTCCATCTTATTGGCAGATGAACCAACTGGTAATTTAGATACCAAAACTTCCTATGAAATCATGGATCTTTTTGATCAATTGCACCAAAAAGGAAACACCATCGTAATGGTTACACATGAAGATGACATCGCTCAATATGCCCATAGAATCATCCGTCTCCGAGATGGATTGGTAGAATCCGATAAAATAAATCAGCAAATTCGTAAAGTTGAAAAAATCTAATAATTAAAAATTATTTAGAATCTATATGATTATTATCATATTGTTAGTCAGGTAAGAATTTTCTTTTTAACTTGTATGAAATATTGTTTATCGTGTTCACCTATTAAATTGCAGCATGTTCTATATTTCTTACTTAGGACTTCTTATTGCACTTTTATTATTTCTCTACCGAAACAAAGAATTAGGTGATAATTATACACTTGCTGTATTCTATTTATGTAATTCAATATTTGGTATAGTACACAATGCCATTTTTAATTCCGACAATCCAACAATCGTTGCTGTTTTAACCATACATTTCACCCCAATCTATTTTTTAGTAGGCCCTGCCCTTTATATTTTTGTAAAAAGAAGCTTTATAAATCCATTTAGAGAAAAATTTGACTATTTGCATTTATTATTCCCCATCATCATTTTCATTAATATCAGTCCTTATGTTTTTTCACCTTTCAGTGAAAAAGTAGAATTTGCAAAAGGAATAATGGACTTGACTACCAATCAATATGATTATTCAACCGTCCTTTTCCCTGGATTATTTCAATCAATCCTACGACCATTTGTCAATGTAATTTATGCTATCGTTTCCCTTGTTTTGGTTTATCAAAACAAAGATAAGGTGATATTGAAAAAAGAATCCATGAACAGTTTGTTCAAATATTGGGTTTTTGCATTTACAGTCATTTTTTTATTGGCTAATTTTTCCTCCTTTTGCTTGGTAAGTAATCTTATCTTTCAGGAAAAATTTGGGATAAATATTTTCAGTATTCTGCCTTTAAATATTATAAAAGAGGTCGTTATGCTTTCTTTTTACTTTCAAAACCTCATTATCTTATTTGTGCCGTATTTCCTATTCGCAACTTATTTTAAATCCGAATATATCGTAGAAAAAAAGGTTGATCAAATAATTAATAAAGCAGAAAAACAAAAATTTCAACACTTAGATTTAGGTATTTTAAACGAAGAAAAAATCTTTGAAATTACTGAGGCCTTAAAAACAATGGCTGATAAAAACGACTCCTTGGCAAATGATTTCTCTCTTTCTAAACTTGCTTTGG
>JBEBDG010000023.1:0-16139 GCA_041157165.1 Bacteroidota bacterium | reverse complement strand
AATTGTTCCCAAAGAATAAAGGTGTTTCTGGAATGGATGACAACGGCATGATCGTAAATTCCGGAGAACTTTTAAAAATGGACTTTCAAACCATCGGGCTGCAAGGGAAATACCGACAACTTATCGGTGATCCAAGTGTCGGATTCTTTGCAATGGTATTTGGACTTCCAAAGTCCGGTAAATCAACGATGTGTCTGGATTTTGCTAATCACTTAGCAGCAAACCACGGGAAAGTACTGTATTGCGCCATTGAAGAAGGATTTGGCTATACCCTCAAAGAGAAAATTGAACGACTCAAAGCACATCATCCAAATTTGTATTTAACAGATCACGTTCCGGAGCACCTAGATCAATTCAACTTTGTATTCATTGACAGTGTTTCCAAAGCTGGACTTGAAGTGAGTGATATGGACGAAATGCGCAAAATGAATCCAAATACTTCATTCATTTTTATTTACCACACCACCAAAGAAGGAAAATTCAGAGGGGTGAACGCTCATGCTCACGAAGTGGATGTGATCATCGAAGTTGAAAAAGGAAAAGCGACTTCAACGGGTAGGTTTAATGCTGGGGGGAGTGTTATGTTTTAAGGGGATTTTTTTCTTAAAATTGAAAAAAACGAAAGTGACAATTGTGATTTTAATTACAAAAGAAAAAATTAACCATATTATCTTGCTTCGAAACAAAGCTCAATAGAAAATTTGGGTTCATTCTAAACGATACGCCATTTTCTTCCCTCTTTTTTGAAAACTTTTTTAATGACGTATAATTATCAAAAAACTCATTGGCGCTTTGTAAATCTGCAAATATTATATTCGCATATGAAAGTTTTAGTGTCGAAATTGAATAAGCAACAATAATTGTGTTTTTGTTGTACACAATTTTATAGAATTTTAAATTGGGCGATTTAGGATCTGAATAATCACTTTTAGATATAAAACAATTTGGATCCTTAATTAATTCATCAATAAATTGTTTTATATCGACATTAGATTCATCTGGAAAAAAAAGATTGTCACACAACAAGATTTGCGGTACATGTTTAGTTAATTTAGGAAAATCATATCTTCCTCGGTATATATTGGATGACTCTGTATTTGAATTATAAAATCTATCAATAACATCGAAACAAAAATTCTTATTTAATTGATTTACAGATTGATTAAGCTTTAAGTAGTCAAAAGCACTCTCAGTTATTCCAAAATTAAAGAGGCAAATATTATTTATATTAAATATGGGCGCATCTAAACTAAAAGCCATCTGATTATTAATGTTAACTGTTGTTTTGGGGTATTCATTATTAATATTGATTTTTACTTCATATGACTTGCCGTATTGGAAGCTCGGAATTTCATAAAATTCCATAGGTGTATCTTCATCAAGATTTTTACATGACAAATAAAACTTACTTTCAACTTTTTCAATATAAAAACTGAAACCGTTTCGAGTAATATTACTTTCCGAATCATAAACGTCATTAAGGACAATACCCACTCCTGAATTTTCATCTAGTTTATTTATTTTCAAAGAAAAAACAAGGTCATAAAAGAGTAAATTAGGGAGTGCTTTTCCAATTAAATTCTTTGAGAGTGAAATAAAAATATCATCTGTTGATATCGTATTAATGTTGTGCCAACCATTAGAAAAAGTTGTCAAGTGTTTATTGTCAATTTTCCACTTATTTGTGTTGTCTATAAAATTTTCAGAGAAAGCTATTTGATTAGGTTGTCCTAGACATTTAATTGCAAAAGCTAAAAAAAGAACAGTAATATTTTTATTCATTACATAAAAGTTTAAGTCTATTACAAGATGGTGAAAACTCGCCATCGCATGAAATTGTAAAATCCATGCATGCTTTTAATTTATTATTGAGACCATAAAAAGCTAAACCTCTATAATAATAGAGATAATGATTCAACGGGGACACTTTAATAGACTTGGAAAGATTAGAAATAGATTCTTCATAATTTTTTAATTCTAACAGTGATCTACCTAAGTAATAATAAACGTCTCCATTTTTTAGATATTCAGAGTCAGGATATTTTTTAATAAAGTCATTACAGTTGCTTACACATTCCTTGAAATTTCCTGTTTTCATATCTAATAAGACAAGATTTGAAAATAAAACCTCTTCGTTTACTTTATCAATGAGGTTATTAATATTTTGAGTTGAATAATTTTTTGAGTCGGCCAATCGTCTCATATTAATAGCTTTTTTAATATTCTCGTATGCTAATTCATAATTCTCAAGCCGAAAGTACAATATTGACTTATCATTCAAGATGTCAGAATAGAGGAATTGATCATCATTGCTTAAGGTATTGATATTAAATTTAGTTAGAGAAAAATCAAGTACTTCAAGTGCTAATTCTAAATTGTTTTCAGACACACAATATTGCGCGAAGTATTTTAAAATATCTGGTGAATGAATTTGTTTGTAATCGATTTCCTTTAATTTATTGAGATGGTAATCATCTAGTTTAAAATTCCCTTTATTTGAATATTCCCAACTTAAAACTAAGAAGGAGCTAATTTCAATATTCTTGGCTATTAATTTGTCATAAGCACTTAACGCCATTACATGGGCATTAACAAAATCGTTCTTCAATGCATATAGTTGAGCTAATTCACCTTCAATAAATGGAAAATCATCTGAAATAAACTTTATTCTTAGGTATGACTCAATTACTTTGTTTAATTGCTCCTCTGTAAAATGATCTATTAACTTAGTGTATTCATCACGAGATGTAATTAGGTTGTTTGTAGTTATTTTTTCAAGAATATGTTCCGTAATATCTGAATAGTATCGGTTAATAACCGCCTGTTGCTCTGATATTGCATCATTATAACCTTGTTTGAGCGCATCCAACCTTTCATTTAGTCCGGGATGTGATTTGGAAGATTCAGTTGGGAAAACATTTCGAGCAATTTTTTCAACATCTACAAAATCAAAACCTTTCTTGCCAATAATATAACCTGAAAAACGGTCAGCTTGAAGCTCTTGTCTCCGTTCATCAATATCGGAAATTGTTTTGGTAACTAGATGTCCATGAAGATGATGACCAATTTCATGCCCTAAAATCATTAAGTACATTAAGTTATTTGAGCCTAAAAGATTTGAAAAATAATTTTCATCCATTAATATAAATCGTTCATTCTTATAATTTAATGCAATGGCATTTTCTACATTATTACAATTTTTTATTATAAAATTCGATCCATTAAGACCCGCATTTCTCAAAATGTCATTTACTGCTTTTGTCATATTGATAGACAAATGCGTTGGTGAATAATCTTCAATACAAAGTGAGGTATTATATTGTTGAGGTGTTAAAGAACAAATTTTTTGTGCTGATAGATTTACTGTCAGCACAAATATTAAAGTAAAGAGATTAGCAGCTTTCATTTGGTACAATTGTCTTTGAAGTTGTAAATAATTTAAATCAAAGTTTTTTCAACATTAAATATAACGGATTAATTGATTATTTAAACTAAAATGATTATCATACAGTCATTTTACTGCAACAGCAAAATAAGAGACGATTTAATTGAGAATTAATTAATTATAATTTTGTAAATTATCGTTACGATACATATACTAAATTCGATCTAAATATTAATCAACAATTAGTTTTCCATGTTTACACAAGAAATCATCTCCAGCATACTTTTCTCCCCAAGAAGCGAAATCAATTTAGGAGAAAAAAGCAGGTCATATAAGGT
This sequence comes from Bacteroidota bacterium, assembly GCA_041157165.1. GTDB lineage: Bacteria > Bacteroidota > Bacteroidia > Cytophagales > Spirosomataceae > Sandaracinomonas. The sequence continues at coordinate 12,416 of JBEBDG010000023.1, read as the reverse complement.
TGATAAGAGTCATAAAGAATTTTATTTCTTCACGAAATGCCCTGAAGATGTTTTAGATGTGGATGTTTATAAAATTGAAGGAGGTGAAATTCATGTAGTTGAAAATTTCTACGGTTCTCCGAAGAGATTTGTTTATCTCAAGGAAAGAGATGAATCTTTACTGAGCACTCATGTGTTAGTGATCAACTATAATGAAGGCGCAGTTTACGTTTCAAAAAGTTGCAGATTCGTCTTAAGATAAGGTCCTTGAAATCAAAGAATAAATTTTCTTCGCTTAAATTCTAGTACCAATACTAAAAATAATAGTAATTGTTCTATAAATTATAGTTGCTCAATTCTTCTGAAATGCATGTGAGCTCCATAATTACATGAATTTTAGGTATAAACACTTTTGAATAGGGGTATTTGCCCATTTTCAATGCTATATTCTATTGAATATCTTCGCCAAAAAATTGAATTACAAGCAATGGCATTAATTGAAAAGGACATAAGAATTGTTCAATTTCCTTCGGAGTCAGAAATGGTGAGAATGAGTAATTATGAATTATTTGAAGTGGCGAATAGGAGCATAAAATTTAGAAAAGTCTTAATGAAATTTATTTCGAGTCAGAAAGTCAAACCCTCGGTTCCGATTATTGAAAAGTATGACGTTAGAGAATTAGGACTAACTGAAAGGTTGAAAAATGGATTGTTACGTAGTAATTTTCGATACCTAACAGATTTAACCTCGGCAAAGAAGTATGACTTAATGAGGATCAGTGGTTTTGGCAAAAAGTCTTATAATGAACTGCTAGAAGTTATGGATGTATATGGGTTTAAATTGGCTGATTAAAAATTCAGTTCTAATCTTCACGAAAACAATTTTAGGGCTATTTAAGGTTGTTTCGACTGGAATTTTTAATGTTGGGTGACGATTTAACATTCAGTAAATACAGTATATTCTTACTTAAATTCGGAAATATTTTGTATACTTGTTACAATTTGAATTTAGATGACTAAGTTAGGAGAGTTTTTTTCAAACAAATCAATAAATAAAGCTGAAATTGCCAGAAAAACTGGTTTGAGTAACACACGACTCAGTGAGTTAACAAGAAAGGATTCTGCAAAATTAAAAGCAGATGAATTATATCTTATATCATTAGCCATTGATATCGAGCCAGGTGAAATTCTGACAAAAATCTGTGGCCATCTAAATCTGATAAAATAAAATGGAGAAACAACTTACTTACATCGATCTATTTGCTGGTTGCGGTGGTCTTTCTTTAGGATTGCACAATTCTGGATGGAAAGGGTTGTTTGCCATTGAAAAAAGTCCTGATGCATTTGCAACTTTAAAGTACAACTTAATCGACAAGAAAAATCATTTTAATTGGCCAAATTGGCTTCCAAGTAGCTCTTTGGATATTAATGACGTTTTAAAAAAATACAAGAAAGAACTAAGAAAATTACAAGGCGAGGTTACAATGATAGCAGGAGGACCACCTTGTCAAGGATTTTCTATGGCTGGTAGAAGAAATGAAAATGACTCGAGAAATAATTTAATTAATTCATACATTGACTTTGTAAATCTCATTAAACCCGAAGTTATTTTCTTTGAAAATGTTAGGGGATTTACAATGGAGTTTAAAAGAAACAAAGAGAAGGGATTAGCATATTCTTCATTTGTCACTCAAAAATTAAATGATATCGGATACTTCGTAAAGGGTCAATTGGTAAATTTTGGCAACTTTGGTGTTCCACAAAAACGTACTCGTTTTATTTTGGTTGGTATAAAGAAATCTCATAGCTGCGCTTCTCAAGAAAAGGCAGATGATTTTTTTAATGCCCTTGAAAAAAATAGCTTTGAGTTTTTGAAAAGTAAAGGGCTAAAAAAAGACACAAATTTACAAGATGCTATTTCTGATTTACTAAAAGAAAATGGCACAATGGAAACACCTGATTTCCCACGTTTCAAGTCTGGAGTTTATGGAGCTAAGATTGGTAATTATCAAAAACTTATGCGAAAGGGTATTAAAAATGAAATTGCTGACAGTCACAGATTTCCAAACCATTCGCCAGAAATTATTAGTCGATTTAAAAATATCTTAATAGAAACAGAGAATAGAAGGAATTTCGATTTGTCCCCGAGTGTTAGAGAAAAATACAACATTAAAAAGCATACAGTAATACCATTGAATGGTTGTGACAAAAGTCCAACTATTACAACATTACCTGATGATTATATTCATTACTCTGAGCCAAGAATTCTAACGGTAAGAGAGTATGCCAGAATACAATCCTTTCCTGACTGGTATCAATTTCAAGGTAAATACACAACTGGAGGAAAACGAAGAACGCAGGAAGTACCAAGATATTCTCAAATTGGAAATGCAATTCCTCCGCTTTTTGGTGAACAAAGCGGGCTCGTCCTTAAAAAACTTCTATACTAATGGAAGAATTGCAATTTAAAATAGGTTCCTATCTAAAAAACATAATTGGTAGCGATCTAATAAATGACGATTTTATTGCGGTTTTTGAACTTGTAAAAAATTCGTACGATGCACATGCCACAAAAGTGGATGTAATTTTTGAAAATATTTATTCACATAATGCCAAAATCATAATTAGAGATAATGGCAAAGGAATGAACTACAAAGATCTTATAGAAAAATGGTTGTTCGTAGCTTATTCTGCTAAAAAAGAGGGAACAGAGGATAAAGATTATCGGTCTAAAATTAAAACTGCAAGGGCATTTGCTGGAGCAAAAGGAATTGGTCGGTTTTCATGCGATAGATTAGGAAGTTATTTGTATCTGGAAACAACAAAAGATGAAGAGAATTCTAAAACAGAGACTTTGGTTACTGATTGGAATAAGTTTGAAGAAGATATAAAGGAAGAATTTATCAACATCAGTGTATTACATGAAACCAAGATTTTTTCAGGCGCTTCTCATAAAAAAGGTACAACTCTCGAAATTTCTAATCTAAAAAGCAGTTGGGATAGAGAAAAGTTTTTAAAACTAAAAGAGGCTTTATCCAGGTTGATTAACCCAAATTCAATAAATAAGGAGGATGTTTTTGTAATTAATCTTCATGTTGAAGAGGAGCTAGAATCTGACAGCAAGCAAATTGCTAAAAATAAAATTCAAACGACTAGTTCAAAGTCTCCATTAGACGAATCTATTGTAAATTATTTTAAAATAGTCAATTGCAAGGTTGAAAATTTGATATTTGAAACTCTAAGTATCAAAACTACTTATGTGGTATCAACCGTTTTTGAAAATGAAATTGAAACTAAATTATTTGAAGGTGGTAAAGAGGTTTATACAATTTATGAGAAAAATCCATACGAGAATTTCAATGAGTTATCTTTTACAATATATTTTTTAAATCAATCTGCTAAAAGTACATTTAGTAAAAAAATGGGACTTCAACCTGTTGAATATGGTCACATTTTTGTTTATAAAAATGGAATTCGAGTATTTCCATATGGAGAACGTGGAGAGGATCCTCTAAAAATGGACAATCGTAAGGCTCAAGGTTATAATCGTTTTTTAGGAACACGAGACGTTTTAGGATATATTTCCATCGATGGAGAGAATACTAACCTTCGGGAAACTTCAAGTAGAGGCGATGGCCTAATTAAAACAGATACTTATTTTGATTTAGAAAAATGGTTTTATGAAACTTTGAAAAAATTAGAAAGGTACAGTATCGAAATTACTGATTGGGGAAATTTTTTATCTGAGGATGAATACATAAGCTTTAATCGAACTTTTATTAAAAATGAGGGAAAAGAAAATGAATCAGTATTTAATGTAAACGAGAACATAAAGGAATTTGTCAGGAATCTTACAAGTTCAAAAAATTTCTTGAGAATTATACTTTCAAAAGATATACTAAAAATACTTGACTTTAAATCTGAAAAATCGGTTAAGACAAGCTTGGCAAATATCAAAGAGAAACTAACTACTGATAATTTCGATAAGAATGAGGTTATTTCAGAGATAAAAAAGGCAGAAAAGAAAATAAATGAGCTGCAAAAAGTTAAACAAGAAGCTGAAGAAGATGCATTTGAAAAAACACTTGAAAATGAAAAACTAAATAAAGAGTTATCAAATGAGTTGTCAAAAAAACTGTTCGACAATTCAATTTCAAATCGTGAAAAAAAAGATTTACTGATTCTTCAGCATCAAATCGTTCATACCGCTGGAAATATTAATGATAGCTTAGATGAGCTTGTTAAATTAGTGAATAGCGATATTACAAAGGAAAAATTAATTGAAGAAATAATTCATATAAACTTGGAAGTAAAGAAAATTTTGAGTGCTTCTAGATTTGTTACAAATGCAGGTTTTAGTATTGAAAGTGTAGAAATTGAGGAAGATTTAGTTGGATTTATTTATCAATATATACTTACAAACTATATACCGGTCCATACGTTTATTCATAAAAAAAGACCTTTAAATATTACAATTGACGAGCCCCAAAGAATTAATAAAAGGATAAAATTTAGACCTTTAGAAATTACTGTAATGCTGGATAATTTGTTTAGTAATTCCAAAAAGGCAAATGCTCGAAATATTAATATTTTTTTAAACAAAGTAAAAAATGATATTTTATTGACGTTTAAAGATGATGGAGTTGGAATACCAGAAGAAATTGTAGATAAAATATTCGATTTTGGGTATACACAGACTAGAGGTTCTGGAATGGGTTTATATCAAGTTAAAAATACAATCAACAAACTAGGTGCAACGATTAGTGTAAATACAAAGTTAGATCGAGGAGTCGAATTTGTTATTAAACTTTAATTAATGAAGTTAGATTACAATATATTATGGGTTGATGACCGAATTGAAGAACGTCCATTTCAACGGATTTTGGAATCAACAAAAGAGTATTTGATAAATGAGAACTTTAATTGCCAAATTATATCGGCCAAGGAGTACAATGAATTCATTGAGCGATATAAAAGTCAAAATGAATTTGATTTAATTATAACAGACTATACCTTAAACAATGGCACATTGGGAAATCAAGTGATTGATTACGTTCGCGATAATGAGCATAATAATACTGAAGTGTTTTTCTATTCAGCTCAAACTGATATCAATGATATTAAATTATTTAGCAATAGTCGGATTACATTTTTTCAATTAACCGAAGGAGATTACAAGGAATTAGAACATGAAATTTTTGATGTAATTCATCAGACAATTAAAAAGTTTCAACATATTATCGCAATGCGAGGGATGATCATGAATGAAACTAGTAGTTTGGATATTGAATTCACTGAGATTTTAGAAAATATTATAACTTCTGATGAGAATGCATTGAAAAAAATTAGAGATCGATATAAAAAATTCAATTCTGACAATATTGAAAAAGCAGACGATTTACTCCTGAATGAATTATTGTATAAGATTGGCGCAAGTCATAGATGGAAGGGGCTTAAAGAAAATATCGCGAAGGATGATTTTCATCAAATTCTTTTAGATTATGAAAAAGATATTATAATCACCAGAAATAAATTTGCGCATGCTATTTTACAAGAGGATGAGACCGGTAGAAAATATTTTAAGGACAAACAAGACGGAATAGACTTTAATGACGACGCATGTAAAATTATCAGACAGAATATTTTAAAACACAAATCAAATCTGACAAATCTAAGATCCACATATTGTTCAAAAAAAGAAAACTAATCAGATTTAGTTTTAATTAAATCTTATCTGTAAATTTAATTTAAAGTACGTTTCACCATTAACAGATTTGTAAATAGTTCCAAAGCCGTGCCTAGAACTACTTGCAGTTTCTAACCTAGTATTTTCAAATAAATAATCTTCGAATTGATTGCGATTGTAAACGTGATAACACAAAACATCTCCATTTTCTTTTACAATTAGATATCCTCCAGTTGCATCATATTGTCCTGTCCATACTTTTGATGGCATCATTCCCAGGGCAACATCTGTTAAAAATCTTTTGATTTTATATTCATAAAAAGAATGAGAGTGTTGTGTGTCAAAATTTAATGGATTAGAAAATGAAATTTGCTGGCATAAATTTTTCACAGAACTATGACTACTTGTAAAAAACAATTGTAAAAGTTCTGATAGAATGTTTGGAAGCATACTATCAATTAATATCAAGTTGTTTTTAAAGATATCTTGCTCAAGTGAATTGAATTTCAATTGTCCACCAATTGCAAAAATCTCTGCTATACGATCTTTTATTTTGCTACGACTTTCAATTTGATTGATTCTTTGAATTTCTGAATCGGATATTGACACATTTAACACTTCAAAAATAAAATTCGTTGTTTTACCAGCATTTAATAATGTAGAATCCCCTCCAAGTTGAGACTTAATACTAAATCCAAGTTCTGCAAATTGGTTTATTTGTTGATCGTGAATTACAATTCGAATATCTGTTTTTGAAGTTGATTTTGCTTTTAATGTTTTGCAATTAATAGAATTCATAAATTCTTCCGTTTCTGGAAGACTGAATACTCCATTTGAGCCTTTAATTGAATTCAAAAGTTTAGAAGCTTCTTTTGTAAAGGTTGAAACAGAAATACGGATATTTTCTTGATTTCCAGAAATTAATACGATATCACCCTCAATTATATACTCAAAATTTCCTCCAGATTCATCTCTTATTATTTTAATAATAGGATAGAATAAGCTTTCTATTTTATTTAATGCAGCATCACCTGCAAAAAGTTTTTTGTCTCCTAGTAATTTTAGCAGGGCATATATTTCACTCCATTCTCCTTTATTTCCTGTTATCATAATTTATACCTAATAGTTCAGTTATTTGTTTAGCGGTAGCCTGAATAGCAGGAACAGCAACAGAATTGCCAAATTGTTTATATGCTGAAGCATCAGCAACTGGGATAATGAATTCATTTGGAAAACCTTGAAGCCTTGCCCATTCACGAGGCGTCATTTTTCTGATTCCATCTCTATTTACTTCTCCTTTTATATGTGTAGTTGGGGTATAATCCGTAATGCGATCATCAATTACTAGATTTCTCTCCCTTCCCATGCCACCACAAACAACCGCATTCGCAATTCCAGAATCGGGAATAATTTCAAAACCAAACCCGTTCCCTTTACTTTCGTGGCGTTTTTTGTGGTTATATAAAGTTGACATGTATTGAGTTGACAGATAATATTTAGTTGGAACTACTCTTTTTTCTCTTATATCCGAAAATTTAACTTTCTTGTTTAATGGAGTAGGGTAATTAAAATCATTTATCCCAAGATCTTTTCTAAAGGCAACAATGTAAATCCTTTCTCTGTTTTGAGGTACTCCAAAATCTTTGGCGTTTATTATTTGAGGCTCTGGAACGAAATATTCCAGATCGTTTCTTAAAACATTCAAAATTGTCTCTAGTGTTTTTCCCTTGTCATGATTTCTCAATCCTTTTACATTTTCTAGGAAAATAGCTTTAGGTTTTTTTCTTCTTATAATTTCAGCAACGTCAAAAAACAAAGTCCCTCTAATGTCATCAAACCCACCTCTTTTACCAGCTATAGAAAATGCTTGACATGGAAAACCGGCACAAAGAATATCAAAACCATCAGGAATGAATTTTTTGGTTTCTTCTCTAGTAATGTCACCAAATGGGACTTCACCAAAATTTGCTCTATAAGTTTTTTGAGCTTCTTTGTCCCATTCGCTTGTAAAAACACATTTTCCGCCTAAGTTTTGTAATGCAATTCTAAATCCTCCAATGCCTGCAAATAGGTCAATAAATTTAAATTGGTAATTCTTAGGGGTTGGGAAGGGCACATTTTCTACTTCAAACAAAAGTTGTTGTAATGCGTCTTCTGCAACAATGGGAAGTTCAAGTTTTTCTTGATTATAGCTTACAAAACTTTTTAAAACTTTTTCGGCATCTCCTTTAAAGTGTTTTGAGACACCGTTATCTAAGTTGTGGAGGTAATGAGTCAGAATTGCTTTCTGGTAATTAGAGGACATAGTATCATTCGCATTCTCCTGATACTTCTTATTATCAAAACAATTGATACTTATTTTCTCCTTTGATTTCATGAATAGTTGAAATTATTTTAACTGTGAAATTCGCAATTATTTTTGGAAGATACCCCCTACAAATTCTTAAAACTTTCAACAGGTATATTAATGTAAATTATTCACCTGAAAAACCCATTAATATTTAGTTCTATTCTCTTAAGTTCTTATATTATCAATAGATTAGAAAGTCCCACAGGAAAACCGTGGGACTTTTACCAGAAATGGGGGGTTAAACTGGTAATTCTACATGAATCCTATGTGATTCTGTGGGAATTTTATCAGAAATCCATGGAAACTTGACTGTATTCCAAGGAATTCAAGTGGTTTTTCTCAATGATTTGTTTATCCTTCATGAATTTGATGTAGTTTCTTGCCATTCTTTCTTTCACATCTAGTTCTTCCATGACTAATTTCACTAATTCGCCAGGTGAAACAGATGGTTTCTTAGAGAATATAAGCTTTGCAACCTCGGTGAGTTCGGAATGCTTGCGTGTTTCTGATGCTTCTTTGCTTTTTTCTCCAAGAAATACATGTCGTCCTTCTGTTTTACTCCATCCAAATTGTACTAATGGAACATCTAGCGGTGATCCATCGCGAACTTTCAGTGCTTTGACCACGCTGCAATTAACATTGGTTTCTTTTTCAATGAGTAATATCCCAGCAGCCTTGCGTTGAACCTCTGATCCTAGGTGTCCACGAAGTTTCATTCCTGATGGCGCCATGTGAACCACGCAAATAATACAGGTATTGTAGATGGCAGCCATTCTGAATAGTTCTTCTATTAATTTCACTGAGCTTTCCTCATCATTTACGCCGTTTAGTAGATCCGCAATACCGTCAATTACCACCATGTGAATACCACCGTGTTCGTAATACAAGCGATCCATGGATTCTAGGATCAAATTCATGCGTTCATTTCGTGATATACCAACCAATCCGAAGGTTTTAAACCATGATGGAGGGCTGTTTCGAGTTGCACGTTTGATGATATATGAAAAGTTCTTGTAAAGTTGATATTCTGATTGCTCGGTATCATAGAGTAGCACAGCTTTGTTAGACTCGTTTTGTTTGACGTATGTGCCCAGTGTGTCAATTTCAGTTCCTTCTGGTTTTATGGCGCCGGAAAGCAAACCTCCCAGATAATTTGTTTTACCACTACCTTCAGCACCAGCTACGCAAACAAGGTTTCCTGGCGTGCCAATAGTAACATCATTAATTGTAATCACTGGTTCAGGGGCTTTTGGTGGGTTATCAAAATCTATCTCACAGCTTTTCATGACAGAAAGTGTCTCTTCATAGAGGTTATCTAACATTTCCAGAAAAAGCATCATAAGATCATCATTTGAATGACCCAACTTGAAAAAGTCTGAAATGTCCTTTGATTTTTTGGTTCCGGGTAGGGGAAGTAGCAATGATTTCAACTGGAAGTTCTTATACTCTTTGGTTATTTTCTCCATTGAATTCTTACCGGTTTCATCAGCATCATACAAAATTGTGATGTGCTTGAAACGATAACTCAATCCTCTCAATAAATTCTTTGGAATGTGCGCGGTTTCACTATTCAGACATATTGCGTGAAATCCATGTGCTGCTAAACTCAATACATCCTTTTCTCCACCTGTGATGAATACAATATCGCCTCGAACTGGTAGTTGCTCCAATCCAAAAATGTAGTTCTCAGTCATTTCTCCAGAATAGAGAAAACGAAACGTTGAATTCGGTCTATAAAGCTTAGTGTATCTCCTTCCTTGATAACCAAAAATTGGTTGCTCAAAAGTGCTAATTAGGTTGAATTCCTTATTCTCTTTTGATACGCCAAAATAAGATTCAATCGAACAAACATTATAGCGTTTTAAAACCTCGAGATTGATGCCATATTGCCGCCAAAATGTCAATTCATGTTCATTGAAATCCTTGTATTGAATAGGTAGTTTGTTTTTAGCGGTTTCAAATCCATCATGAATGGAAGGTATTTTACTCGCGATTGTTACTTCACCTTTATTGTCTCGGATGACATGATCAATCTTTTGGCGCTTATCTTCCAGGCATAGGCCAAGTTCAATATCAATTATTTCTAAGATTCGAATAAAGTCTGACCGGTCTTCGCATGAGATGCTAAAGATTTTACCTACAAAGAAAAAACAGTCACCACTGTACTCTGAATCTCCAAAATCTTTGAATTTATAGATATTGGATTTTTTATCCAGGTAGACATAACATGCGGCCTTATTATCTTGGTAAAAAGGGCTTTTAAATGATTTGCCAACTTTACTGAATCGACTCCCCATGAAGTGCTTAAAAACATTGAGACCTCGGTTAGTGGCATTAAGAATTGAATCTTTGTTTAAAGACATAATTGAATGATTTACAGATTAAAGAATACTTTCCTGAGCAGCAATAGCCCTCTTATCGAGATATTCTTCAAGATCGCTAATGAGTACTTTTCTGTTTTTACCAATTCTGGTAAATCCAATTTCACCGCGTTCAAGTATGCGATAAAAAGAGCGTTGACTCATACCTAAAAAGGTACTTGCGCAATTGAGATCTAAATACTTGTCAGCCTGAGATTCAGTTAGAATTTTGGCCTTCAGTCTGGTAATGTCAGTTTCGAGCTGATTGATCCGCTCAATCAAATTTTCAAAACTTATTCTTTCTTTGTCAACGGTAAAAACACTCATAGTACATCCTTTTGATTTTGGATGCAATGCTAGAAAGGTTTGAAATCTTCCTTGTGTAACTTACATGTAACTTACATAAGATTTTATGAGAATCGCTTACTGGCCATTTCATTGTAAATCTTACTAAGCTCCAATAAATACTCGCTTTCACGTTTGATTTTCCTTTCCATGGCCGAATTGAGTAATCTTGACCATTGGGATATTCTGATGTTAAAAAACCACATTAAGAGTTCCAGGAAATCCTTTTTAGAAACAGGTAGATTATTGTGGCCTAAAATCGCTTTACTCTCATGTACGGAAATAAAAAGTTCCACAAATGCCACTTTGTCTCGATTCCATTTAAGATTGGTGGAGCCACTTTCTTTGGGAAATAAACTTAATTGACCGCTGTGATAAGCCGATAGTTCTCTAGGAGTAGGGTGGGAATACTCTACGTCATTAGGTATATGTACTAATTTTTGTGGGTAGAAGTACTTATCTAAATGTTGAATTCGATGCAAAAAAAGTTGATCCAACATCTCAATAAACTGAAATTGAATCCGGAAAAAGCTTAGAATTTTTTTTTCAATCCAAGATCCTCAAAATTTCCCCTTTGGCTGGTTTTTATAAATTCAACACGGTTGAAAAGTACCTGCTCATTGTCTTTTGGGAAATTTCTGTTTTTAAATTCACGCACCTCAAACCTAAAAAGATCAAGCGCTCTTTTCAATTCAACAGAATCACTTTGAATTTCTTTTAACTGTTCCTCTAAATTACTTTTGCACCTATCATACAATTTATCAAGGTATTTATGATAGTCAGCGGTGTGTTTATAACCATTAAAGCTAAGGTCTACCGTTGTTTCACTGTCAAAAAGATTGACTTGTTTTCTTATCGAAAAAGAGTGCACTTGCACTTTTACAACCTTTAGTTTTGTAAGCGTTTCAGTTATTAGTTTAATCATCATCAAATTCCGATTTAGTTAGAAAATAATTTTAATCAATAAACGAAAAAACTCGTTAAAATCTTTCGTCAGTAGTGCAGTGTTTTCGGTAAAATCATTCATGGCAATATGGCAATGGTATATATATATCCATTGCCAATTGCCTAAATAGATATGATTTTAGATCAGTGCAGTTGTTGCACAATAAAATTGGCATCTGAAAGTAATCAAGGATTCATTTTATCCAGGTTCGAATACAGATTCGTAAAAATCCAGATATTATTGAGCAGAAATAAGAAGAAAAGGAGTTGAAAAAATATCGTTCACTCTTAAAATCTCCGTAATTATTTATTTATATTTGAAACGCTAATTGGTTACAGTAGTAGTCTAGAGTTAAAGCTCCCGTCTTTAGCACTATATGTCTAACTAGTTACCCATTAGATAAAAAATTGAGAGAAATCTAGTAAATATAAGGGGTGTAGGATTGTTGTTCATTATCCTCACTCTCCGCCAAAACATTGAAAAGCTAGTCGAAAGACTGGCTTTTTTGTTTTACAAGCGTTAAAAGCTTGCTTTTAAAGGATTGTAGTAAAAAAGACAATCCGCATAGCGGAAGATTTTCAATGTTTTGAAGCTACACCCGAAAGGGTTCACGCGCAGCGTAATCCCTTAATTCCCCAAACCACATCTCACACCAACACTGAACCAGGTTGCGCGGTGCTTCATTGTTGAATTGGCAAAATAGTTGGCGTTGGTAATTGTTGTCAGGCTTCTTTGATGAGCTAAGGCTGT